>JAUYAJ010000217.1 GCA_030693565.1 Rubrivivax sp. | reverse complement strand
GCCGGGCAGACGCAGGAACGGCCGGGGGATCAGAACGGGATGTCGTCGTCCATGTCGTCGAAACCGGTTGACGAGCGCTGCGCCGGCTTGGACGCCGGCGCCGCCGCAGCAGCGCGTTGCTGCGGCGCGGCGCTGCGGGCGGCAGGGCGCTCGCTGCGTTCGCTGCGCTCCTGGTTGTCGTCGCCGCCACCGCCGCCGCCATCGCGGCCACCGAGCAGCTGCATCTGGTCAGCGATGATTTCGGTGGTGTACTTCTCGATGCCGTCCTTGTCGGTCCACTTGCGCGTCTTCAAGTGGCCTTCGACATAGACCGGCTTGCCCTTCTTCAGGTATTCGCCGGCGATTTCGGCCAGGCGGTCGAAGAACACCACGCGGTGCCATTCGGTGTCTTCCTGGCGCTCACCGGTGTCTTTGTTCTTCCAGTTGCGCGAGGTCGCCAGCGTGACGTTGCAAATGGCGGCGCCGCTGGGCGCGTAACGCACCTCGGGGTCGCGACCGAGGTTGCCGATGAGGATGACTTTGTTGATCGAGGCCATGGCGTGCTCCCTGGAGGGTGTCTGGGATGGGGGGGATGGCCGATTATCGCGCCCCGGCCGCCGCACCGCAGCCGCCCCTCGGGGGGATCTTGGCCGGGTGGCTTACCATCGCCGGTTGCCCATGACTGCGCCGACGCCCGACTCCCCGCCGACCCTGCAGGTGCTGCACGAGGTGTTCGGCTACGCCGAATTTCGCGGCGACCAGCGCGAAATCGTCGAACATGTGGTGGCCGGCGGCGACGCCTTGGTGCTGATGCCCACCGGTGGCGGCAAGAGCCTTTGCTACCAGGTGCCGGCCATCGTGCGCCACCGCGCCGGCCAGGGCGTCACCGTCGTCGTTTCGCCGCTGATCGCGCTCATGCACGACCAGGTCGGCGCCTTGGGCGAACTCGGCGTGCCAGCCGCCTTTCTCAATTCCAGCCTCGACGCCGAGACCGCGCGCCAGGTCGAGCGCGACCTGCTGGCCGGCCGCCTGCAACTGCTTTACGCCGCCCCCGAGCGGCTGCTGACGCCGCGCTTTCTGGCGATGCTGGACTCGCTGCGCGAGCGCGGCCTGCTGAGCCTGTTCGCCATCGACGAGGCCCACTGCGTCAGCCAGTGGGGGCATGACTTCCGCGAGGAATACCTCGGCCTGTCGGTGTTGCACGAGCGTTTTGCCGGCGTGCCGCGGCTGGCGCTGACCGCCACCGCCGACGACCACACGCGCGCCGACATCATCGCCCGGCTGCAGCTCGAAGATGCCCGGCTGTTCGTCGCCAGTTTCGACCGCCCCAACATCCGCTACACCATCGTCGAGAAAGACGAGCCGAAGAAGCAGCTGCTGCGCTTCATTCGCGACGAGCACGACGGCGACGCCGGCATCGTCTATTGCCAGAGCCGCAAGAAGGTCGAAGACACGGCCGCCTGGCTGAACGACGAAGGCGTGGCGGCGCTGCCCTACCACGCCGGCCTGGACGCCGAGGTGCGGCGCCGCCACCAGGACCGCTTTCTGCGCGAGGACGGCATCGTGATGGTGGCGACCATCGCCTTCGGCATGGGCATCGACAAGCCCGACGTGCGCTTTGTCGCCCACCTCGACCTGCCCAAGACCATCGAGAGCTATTACCAGGAGACCGGCCGCGCCGGCCGCGACGGCGCCGCCGCCGACGCCTGGATGACCTACGGCCTGGCCGATGTCGTCAACCAGCGCCGCATGATCGACGACGGCGAGGCCGCCGAAGACTTCAAGCGCCTGCAGCGCGGCAAGCTCGACGCCTTGCTGGCGCTGGCCGAAGGCCATGGCTGCCGCCGCGTGCGCTTGCTCGACTATTTCGGCCAGCCCAGCCAGGCTTGCGGCAACTGCGACAACTGCCTGCAGCCGCCCGCCACCTGGGACGCCACCGAAGCGGCGCGCAAGGCGCTGTCGTGCATCTACCGCTTCCACCAGAACGGCGGTCAGCGCTTTGGCGCCGTCCACCTGATCGACGTGTTGCGCGGCAAGGCCACCGACAAAGTGGCGCAGCACGGCCATACCGAACTGTCGACCTACGGCATCGGCGCCGACGTCAGCGAGGCGCAGTGGCGCTCGGTGCTGCGCCAGCTGGTCGCGCTGGGCCACTTGCACACCGAAGGCGAGTTCAATACGCTGGCGCTGAGCGCGAGCGCGCGCGAGGTGTTGCGCGGCGACATCCAGCTGCTGCTGCGCCAGGCCAGCGAGTCGCCCAAGCGCGGCAAGTCCGCGCGCGGCGGCCGCGCTGCCCGCGACAAGCCGCCACCGCTGCCGCTGGACGACGCCGGCCTGCTGCGCTTCACGGCGCTCAAAGCCTGGCGCGGCGAGGTCGGCCGCTCGCACAACGTGCCCGCCTACGTCGTCTTCCACGACGCCACGCTGGCCGAGATGGCGCGCGAATGCCCGCAGTCGCTGGACGCGCTGGCCGCCATCAGCGGCGTCGGCGCCAAGAAGCTCGAGGCCTATGGGCAGGAAATCCTGCGCGTGCTGTCCAGCGCATAGTTGCTCCTTAAACTACGGCGCAGCAGACAACCCCCGACAGGCCACCGTTTTGGCTCTCCATCCGCTCCTTCCCGCCTCGCCCTACGCGGTGCTCGACCCGGCGCACCGATGGTTCCCTGCCGACGAGGCCTTGCGCGCCAGTGCCTACGAGCGCCTGATTCCGCCGCTGGTCGCGCAGGTGCGGGCTCAGGTCAAGTCCTGGCGTGACAGCGGCTATGCCGGCGCGTCGGCCACCTCACTGGCCTTGTTGCGCTGGTGGTTCGACACCGAACACCTTGCCGAGCAGCGCGACGGCACTCGCGAGCCCTTCCGCTACTACTTCGCGCAGCGCGAAGCGGTCGAAACCGTGATCTGGCTGTACGACGTGCGCGGTGCGCGCGACAAGTTCGACCTGATGCGCTTCGATGCCTCCGGCGCCGTGTCGGCCGGCATGTTCGACGAAGACTGGCCGCGCTACGTCGTCAAGATGGCCACCGGCGCCGGCAAGACCAAGGTGCTGTCGCTGCTGATCGCGTGGAGCTTCTTCCACCGCAGCTACGAATCCGGCTCCGACTTGGCGCGCAACTTCCTGCTCATCGCGCCGAACATCATCGTGCTCGACCGCTTGCGCGCCGACTTCGATGGCCTGCGCATCTTCTTCAACGACCCCGTACTGCCGGACAACGGCCACGCCGGCCGCAACTGGCGCGAGGACTTCCAGCTCAGCCTGCATTTGCAGGACGACGTGCGCGTCGTGCGTGACACAGGCAACCTGTTCCTCACCAACATCCACCGCGTCTACCTCGGCGACGTGCGCGAGCCCACGCTCGACGACGACGACCTGCGCGACTATTTCCTCCAGCCCTTCGGCCCCAAGCCAGCGGGCCGGGCGACGGACAGCAAGACCGATCTGGGCGAACTGGTGCGCGAGATCGACGAGCTGGCCGTGTTCAACGACGAGGCGCATCACATCCACGACCCGCGCATGGCCTGGTTCGGCAGCATCCGCGACATCCACCACCGCATGCTGCAAAAGGACAAGCGCCTGTCCTTGCAGATCGACGTCACCGCCACCCCTCGCCACAACAACAGCGCGATCTTCGTCCAGACCGTCAGCGACTACCCGCTGGTCGAGGCGATTCATCAGGGCGTCGTCAAACACCCCGTGCTGCCCGACGCCGCCAGCCGCGCACGCCTGCGCGGGCACCCGAGCGCCCTCTTCCACGAGAAACACGCCGACTACCTGGCCCTGGGCGTCGAGGAGTGGAAGAAGAGCTTCGAAGAGCATCAGCGCCTGGGCAGGAAGGCGGTGCTCTTCGTGATGGTCGACGACACGCGCAACTGCGACGATGTCGGTGCCCACCTGGAGCGCATCTGCCCTGAGTTGCAAGGTGCCGTGCTGGTGATCCACACCAAGAACAACGGCGACATCGCCGAAAGTGCCACTGGCAAGGCCAAAGAGGAACTCGAAGCGCTGCGCCGCGAAGCCAACCGCATCGACACCTGGGGCAGCAGATACAAGGCCATCGTCTCGGTGCTGATGCTCAAGGAAGGCTGGGACGTGCGCAACGTCACCACCATCGTCGGCCTGCGCGCCTACGCGGCTGCCAGCAACATCCTCCCGGAACAGACGCTCGGCCGCGGCCTGCGCCGCATGTACTTCGGCGGCGAAGCGCCCGAGTTCGTGTCGGTGATGGGAACGCCGGCCTTCATGGAGTTCGTCGAAACCATCCAGAGCGAAGGCGTCGAACTCGAACGGGTGCCCATGGGTGGCGGCGGGAAGCGCGAGGACTCGCTGGTGGTCGAAGTGGAGACGGCCAACCCGGCCAAGGACGTGGACGCGCTGGACATCGCGCTGCCGCGCCTGTCGCGCCGCTTCCAGCGCGAATACCGCGATCTCGACGCGCTCGACCCGGCTGCGATCGCCGGCCGGCCTGTGCCGCTGCGGCCGTTCACGCCCGAGCAAACGCGCGAGATCGTCTTCAAGACCATGCTCGAAGGCGAGGCCCACCACACCGTGCTGCTCGACGGCGAGGGCGGCGCCGACTGGCGCAGCGTGGTCGGCTTCTTCGCCCGCCAGATCCTGCGCGACATGCGCCTGGTCACCGGCTACGAGCTGCTCTACGGCAAGGTCAAGACCTTCGTGCGCGAACACCTGTTCGAAGGCGGTCCGGTCAACCTCGACGACCCGCAGGTGCTGCGCAATCTCAGCGAGACCGCTGCGGCCAAGCGCATCTTCGAAGGCTTCAAGGCCGCCATCAATGCGCTCACGCTACAAGACAGCGGCGCCGCCCGCATCGAAGACCGCATCCGCCTGCGCGACCTGCGGCCGTTCCGCACCCAGAACCGGCCCTACCTGACAGCGCGCAAATCGCTGTTCAACCGCATCGTCGGCGAGCCCGGCGCCGGCGGCCTGGAGCTTCGCTTCGCGCGCTTTCTCGACGACGCCGCCGACGTCCAGGCCTTCGCCAAGAACTACCTCGCACTCGGCTTCAAGATCGACTACGTCAAAACTGACGGTGACCTGTCGACCTACACCCCCGACTTCATCGTCAAGGACACGCAGCAAGACGTGTGGGTGATCGAAACCAAGGGCCGCGAAGAGCTCGATCTGCCGCGCAAGATGGCGCGCCTGGCCCAGTGGTGCGACGACGCCACCGCCGCCAGCCTCGCCGAAGGTGGGCCGGCCTACCGCTTCGTCTATGTCGATCAGGAAGGCTTCGAGCGCCACCCGCCGGCCACCTTGGCCGAGCTGGCGACGGCGTTTCGGCATTACCAGGGCGCATGACACCGGCCGAACTCGAAGCCAAGCTTGCCGGGCTGATCGCCGGCTGGGAGCACGAGTGCGTCGAGTTCAAGGAGGCGAACGACAACTTCGCCACCGCCGACATCGGCAAGTATTTCTCGGCGCTGGCCAACCAGGCCAACCTGCGCGGCCACACCAGCGGCTGGCTGGTATTCGGCGTCGAGAACAAGCACCGTGTCGTCGTCGGCACGAGCTACCGCGACGATCATGAGCGCCTGATGAGCCTCAAGCACCAGATCGCGCAGGGTGTCGATCCTTCCACCACCTTTGCCGACATCCATGTGCTGATGCATCCGCAAGGCCGGGTCGTGCTGTTCGAGGTGCCTGCCGCCCCGCGTGGCATGCCCATCGCCTGGCAGCGGCACTTCTATGCGCGGGACGGCGAGAGCCTGGCGGGCCTGGACCTTGTCAAGCTCGACACCATCCGCGCCCAAGGCAGCCTGGACGACTGGTCGGCCGCCGTGTGCCCGAAGGCAACGCTGGACGACATCGACCCTGAGGCCCTGCGAGAGGCGCGCGACATCTTCGTGCGCAAGTACACCGACCGCATTCCCGAGGCGACGATTCGCGCCTGGGACGACCTGGCCTTCCTGGCCCAGCTCAAGCTGGTCATCGACGGCCAGCTCACGCGTGCTGCCCTCGTGCTGCTGGGGCGTCGCACGTCGACCCATCACCTGAGCCCTTTCGTCGCCGAGTTGAGCTGGAAGCTCGAAGGCGAGGAACGCGCTTACGAGCACTTCCACCCGCCTTTCTTGCTGGAGACCAGCCGCCTGTACCGCCGCATCCGCAACCTGCCCCTGACGCTGTTGCCGCAGGACCAGTTGCTGGCCTACGAGGTACCCAAGTACGACCAGCGCATCGTGCTCGAAGCGCTGCACAACTGCATTGCGCACCAAGACTGGCGTGCTGGTGAACGCGTGCTGGTGATCGAGCGCGCCGGTGAACTGGCGTTCAGCAACGCCGGCGGCTTCTTCGACGGCCAGCCTGCCGACTATGTTCTGGGCCATCGCGTTCCGACGAGCTACCGCAACCGCTGTCTGGTCGAGGCCATGGTCAATCTGCGCATGATGGACACGATGGGTTTCGGCATCCGCGACACCATGTTCAGGGGCCAGGCCAGCCGCCACCTGCCGCTGCCCGACTTCGACCTGTCCGATCCGAAGCATGTGAGCCTGCGCCTGGCGGGCCGCTTCATCGACGAAAACTACAGCCGCGCGCTGCTTGCGCTGCCCGACATCGGCATGGACGAGATCGTCGCGCTCGACCGGGTACAAAAGCACTTGCCGATCGATGACGCGGCGGCCCGCACGCTGCGCCGCCACCAGCTGATCGAGGGCCGGCGGCCTAACCTGCAGGTCTCGGCCAAGGTGGCCGCGGCCACCGGGCGCCAGCGCGACTACACGCGCACGCGCCGGCAAGACGACGAGCACTACCGCAAGCTCATCACCGACTACCTGCAGCAATGGAAGCAGGCCAGCACGCAAGACCTGCGCGACCTGATCTACCCGCTGCTGTCGTCTGCGCTCGACGGGGCTCAGAAGGAACACAAGGTGCACAACCTGATGACCGCGCTGCGGCGCGACGGCCTGATCGCCAACGACGGCTCGCGCCGCTACCCGCGCTGGCGGTTGGCCGCCGGCCAAAGTTAAGCCAGCTAAAGATTGCACCCAGTTAACTTTGGCCGGCACCAGCCAACCCACATAACCCGTTGATTTACAAGCCATTCCTATAGTTAATCGCCGTACGGAAAACCAATAGAAAACCAAGCAAAGCGCCGCCCACACCATGCCCCGCCCCACCCCCATCGTCCTCACCGAAGCCGAAAAGCGCGACCTGGTCACGCTGATCCAGCAAGGCCAGGCGCTGCCCGAGAAATACCGCTTCATGCTGTTCGAAGACAAGCGCGAGGTCGAGCTGGTGTGGAACGGCAAGACGCGCGACGTCTGCACCACGGTGCTGCCGTTCCAGAGCCTGGAACATGTGGACGAGCCGCGCAAGGAAACCCAGGCCACGCCGCAGGGCGAACTGTTCGACCCGCGCGGCCGCCAGATGAAGGGCTGGACCAACAAGCTGATCTGGGGCGACAACAAGCTGATCCTGAGCTCGCTCAAGGCCGGCGCGCTGCGCCAGCAGATCGAAGATGCCGGCGGCCTGAAGCTGATCTACATCGACCCGCCCTTCGACGTCGGCGCCGACTTCTCGATCGACATCGAGATCGGCCGCGAGACCTTCCACAAGGAAGCCAACATCCTCGAGCAGATCGCCTACCGCGACACCTGGGGGCGCG
>JAUYAJ010000627.1 GCA_030693565.1 Rubrivivax sp. | reverse complement strand
TGCCGCGCCCGTCGGCGATGCCGCCCGCGGCGATCACCGGCAGCCGCAGCGCGTCCACCAGCTGCGGCAGCAAAGCCAGGGTGCCGACCAGGCCGTCGTCGCGGGCGCCGAGAAAGCTGCCGCGATGGGCGCCGGCTTCCGCGCCTTGGGCGATGACGGCGTCGCAGCCGCTGGCCTGCAGCTGCAGCGCCTCGGCCAGCTGCGTCGCGGTGCCAACGACGACGGCGCCGCCGGCCTGCAGCGCCTGGATGCGTGCCGCCCCGGGGTCGCCAAAGGTGAAGCCGACGGCGCCGACACGCTGCGCCTGCACGACGGCAAGCTGGGCTTCGAAGTCTTCCTCGAAGCGTTCGGGCAGCGCCGGCGCCGGCAAGCCGAGCTCGGCGTGCAGCGGCGCCAGCACTTGCAGGAAGGCAGCTTCGCGCTCGGCGTCACGCTGCCAGGCCTGGGGGCAGAACAGGTTGACGCCGAAGGGGCGGGCGGTGCGGGTGCGGATCTCGTCGATCACCCGCGACAGCCGCTGCGGCGCCAGGTAGGCGCCGCCCAGCCAGCCCAGGCCGCCGGCCTCGCAGACGGCGGCCACCAGCGGCGCGCAGGCGGCCTCGCCGGCCATCGGCGCCAGCCAGACGGGTGATCGCAATGCGGGCGGCAAATCCACCTCAGGTGCCCAGCCGCATCGCCAACACCGGGAACAGCTTGGTCAGGCCGTCGGCCATGATTTCCACCGCCAGCGCAGCCAGGATCAAACCCATCAGCCGCGTCATCACGTTGATGCCGGTGCGGCCGAGCCAGCGCGCGATGCGTCCCGAGGCCGAGAAAGCGGCGAAGGTGACCAGCCCGACGACGACGCCGTAGCCCACCAGCACCGCCAGCTCCCACCAGTGGCGGGTGCGCTCGGCGTAGATGACCATCGTCGAGATCGTGGCCGGGCCGGTGAGCAGCGGAATCGTCAGCGGCACGACGGCGATGCTGGCGCCGGCGTCGACCTTCTCGTCGCCTTCGCTGACATCGCTGGGCTTGCTCTCGGCCGGCTGGGCGTTGAGCATGGACAGCGCGCTGATCAACAGCAGCGTGCCGCCGCCGACCTGGAACGAAGCGATCGAGATGCCGAAGAATTCGATGATCTTCAGCCCCGCCAGCGCACTGACGGCGATGACGACGAAAGCGCTGAAGGCGCTGATGCGGATCGTGCGCCGGCGCTGTTCGCGGCTGAAGCTCTGCGTGAAATGAATGAAGAACGGCACGACGCCGATCGGGTTGACGATCGCCAGCAAGGCGATCAGCGGCTTGAGCAAGTCCATGCCGACGATGGTACGGGCTCAGCCAGCCGCCAGCTGGCGCAGATAGCGCAGGCCGTCGAGCGCCCGCGGGCCGTACCAGCTCAGCAGTTCGCCGTCGACCGCCTGCACCCGGGCCTGCGGGCACAGCGCCTGCGCGGCCGCCAGGTGTTCGGCGCCAAAGCGAAACGGCTCGCTGGACAGCAGCACACGGCGCACCGCGCCCAGGCCGGGCTCACTGCCGTCGAGCGCCGGGTAGCGGGCGGCGCCGTGGTCGCCGCCGCCTCGCGCCGGCCAGCTGTGCCAGTTCACGCGCGCCAGCAGGCGCGAGATGTAGGTATCGCGCGCAACCGTCATCCAGGGTTGATGCCAGATCAGGTACAGCACCTCGCAGGGCGCGAAGTCCTCGGGGCGCGTGCTCGCCAGTTCAAAGGCGAACGCCGCGCGCAGCGCCGCCGCGCGCTCGCGCACGCCGGGCTCGGCGTCGAAGGCCGCGGCGAGCTGGTCGATCAAGCTCAGGTTGTCTTCGGGCGCGCAAGGGTGGGTGACGATCAGCGAGGGCACGAACTGGCGCAGCGCGTCGACGGTATCGAGCCGGTTCTCGTCGACATTCACGATCACATGGGTGGGCGCCAGCCGGCGCAGCTTGGCCAGGTTGGCGTCCTTGGTGCCGCCGACCTTGGGCACTGAAAGCAGCGCCTGGCGCGGGTGAATGCAAAACCCCGTGCGTGCCACCAGCCGCTCGGCCAGCCCCAGCGCGACCACCAGTTCGGTGACGCTGGGCACCAGGCTGGCAATGCGCAATGTCAACGCGGCCTCGGCGCAACGCTGGAATTCCGGCAATATCTGGGCAGGAATATCGACACTGGTGTTTCCCCGGGGACACTAAAACAACACTTGACGCGTCCGGGCTTTGCGGGCAGCGTTGCAACACTCCCATAATACGGAGTCTGTGTCTGGAGACAGCACCTTTCGCTTGAACGTTTCACGCAGGGTTGAAGCTCCACATGGTTTTTTTGTTACTTGATTGAGGGCTTCCCCGTGGGAAACAAACTTTACGTCGGCAACCTTGCCTACTCCGTGCGTGACGAGACGCTTCAAGAAGCGTTTGCGCAATTCGGCACCGTGACCTCCGCCAAGGTCATGATGGACCGCGACACCGGCCGTTCGAAGGGCTTCGGCTTCGTCGAAATGAGCTCGGATCCTGAGGCCCAGTCGGCCATCAACGGCATGAACGGTCAGGCCCTCGACGGCCGTGCGATCGTCGTCAACGAGGCTCGTCCGCGTGAAGAGCGTCCGGGCGGCTTCGGCGGCGGCGGCGGCGGTAGCCGCAGCGGCGGTGGTGGCGGCGGCTACGGTGGTGGCGGCGGCGGTGGCGGCTACGGCGGCGGCGGT
>JAUYAJ010000626.1 GCA_030693565.1 Rubrivivax sp. | reverse complement strand
GCGCGTGGCGCGCTGCCGCTCGATCCAGGGCTGGCTCGTCTCGACAAACGCCAGGGCCTCGCGTTTCGATCCCCAACGCGGCAGCGTCACGCGCAACGTCCCATCGTCCAGCACGCGGAGAATGTATCGACGTGCCCACTGGTGACGGACGAACACCGTGGGGGCGACGTCGCCACCACGCGGATTGACGTCGGTGCCTTTGTAGACGCCGTTGTTGTTGAAGACGACGATGCAGACCGGCAGGTTGTAGCGGCAGATCGTCTCGACTTCCATGCCGCTGAAGCCGAAGGCGCTGTCGCCCTCGATCGCGATCACCGGCTGGCCGGTTTCGACCGCGGCGGCGACGGCGAAGCCCATGCCGATGCCCATGATGCCCCAGGTGCCCACGTCCAGGCGCTTGCGCGGCAGGTACATGTCGACGATGCTGCGCGTGAAGTCCAGCGTGTTCGCGCCTTCGTTGACGAGGATGGCTTCCGGGTTGGCCTTGACGATGTCGCGCACCACCGCCAGCGCGCTGTGGAAATTCATCGGCGAGGGGTCCTTGGCCAGCGTCTCGGCCATCTTCGACAGGTTCTTGTCCTTGCGCTCGTTGATGGCGCCAGTCCACTCGGACGGCGGCTGCGCCCAGCCGGCATCGACACCGCCCAGCAGCGCCGCCACGCACGAGCCGATGTCGCCGATCAGCGGCGCCTCGATGGCGACGTTGCTGTCGATCTCGGTCGGCGCGATGTCGATCTGGATGAACTTGCGCTGGGTGGCGTTGTCGCCGCCCCAGGTCTTGCCCTTGCCGTGCGACAGCAGCCAGTTCAGGCGCGCACCGACCAGCATGACGACGTCGGCTTCGGCCAGCACGTACGAGCGCGCCGCCGACGCCGACTGCGCGTGGGTGTCGGGCAGCAAGCCCTTGGCCATCGACATCGGCAGGTAAGGAATGCCGGTCTTCTCGATCAGCGAACGGATGTCGGCGTCGGCGCGTGCATAGGCCGCACCTTTGCCGAGCAGGATCAGCGGCCGCTTGGCACCCTTGAGCAGTGCCAGCGCGCGCTGCACGGCGTCGGCGGCCGGGATCTGGCGCGGCGCCGGGTCGACGACCTTGATCAGCGAGGCCGTACCGGCCGCAGCGTCCATGGTCTGAGCGAACAGCTTGGCCGGCAGGTCCAGGTAGACGCCGCCCGGGCGGCCCGACAGCGCCGAGCGGATGGCGCGTGCGATGCCCACGCCGATGTCCTGGGCATGCAGCACGCGGAACGCCGCCTTGCACAGCGGCTTGGCGATCGCGAGCTGGTCCATCTCTTCGTAGTCGCCTTGCTGCAGGTCGACGATCTCGCGCTCGCTCGAGCCGCTGATCAGGATCATCGGAAAGCAGTTGACGGTGGCGTTGGCCAGCGCCGTCAGGCCGTTCAGAAAGCCCGGCGCCGACACCGTCAGGCAGATGCCCGGCTTGCCAGTCAGGAAGCCGGCGGCGGCGGCGGCATTGCCGGCGTGCTGCTCGTGGCGGAACGAGATCACGCGCATGCCTTCGGCCTGCGCCATGCGGGTGAAGTCGGTGATCGGGATGCCCGGCAGCCCGTAGATGGTGTCGATGCCGTTGAGCTTGAGCGCGTCGATGACGAGGTGAAAACCGTCGGTCTGCGCGGTCGCCTGGGTGTCGGTGGTCATGGTGAGGTCTCTCTTTCCAACTTGCAAATTCCGGGAGCGGGATCGCGCGGCGCGAGCGGCGCCGGCGGGCGCGGTGGAATCACCTGCGCTGAGCGCTCAGTTCACTACCGGCACAGCGGCAGCGGGGGGTTCTGTGAGGGTCGATCAACTCGGACTTATCATAGGAAGCGGCAGGTGTCTTCACCGTTGACCGCGGTCAAGATTCGAAATTTGAGTCGCTTGCGACACCCTTTCATTGCCCAAGCCACTGATGATCTCGACTTCGATAGACACGCATCCCGAACGCAACGTCATCCGTGTCGAACTGCGTGAGAACGCCGTGCTCAAGGAGATGACCGACGCCGAGCGCAGCGAGCTCGAACGCCACTTGGTCATCGTCGACGGCGCCAAGGGCGACCACTTGCTGCACCAGGGTGTGCACGAGATGGAGCAGTACTTCGTGCTCGACGGCGTGCTCAAACGCGTGGTCACCAACGCCGAGGGCAAGGAGATGATCCTGCGCTTCGCCGACGCGCGCGACATGGAGACCAGCTACGCCGCCTGGCGCATGAACACCGCCACGCCCTACAGCATCGTCTGCCTGACCAAGGCGCGCGTGGCCAAGCTGCCGATGCCGACCTGGGTCACCTTCATGGACCGGCACCCCAAGTTCAAGGCCAGCTTCGAGTACCAGGTGATGGGGCTGATGAGCGAAATCATGGCGCACACCATCACGCTGCACTTGCTCGACGCCCCCGGGCGCGTGCACCGCTTCGAGCGCAAGCATCCGGAACTGGCCGACCGCATCCCGAAGAAGGAACTCGCGGCCTACCTGAATCTGTCGGCCGAGACGCTGAGCCGGCTCAAGCAACGCGGCAAGATCTGATCTGAGTCACAGCGTCCGCGGCAGGCCGCGGACGCGAGCGCTCAATCGTTGTCCGACGGGAACAGCCGCGAGCTTGCCATCACCCGCAGCTGGTTGTCGACGCTGGTCACACCGGCAACCGCCAGCGCAACGCGCTCGGCTGCGCCGCGCTCGCTGGCACCCAGCACGATGCCGCGCAGCGTGACCTGCCCAGCGGCCCCGGTGTCGATCGTGATGCCGACGTCGTGGGTTTCGTCGTGGGCCTTGAGCGCCGAACGAATGCGGGCCTGCAGCGCCAAGCCTTGCAGCAATGCGCACGACGCCTCGGTCTCGGCGAATTCTGGCCGGGCCGCCAGCGTGCGGATCTGCTCGACACAGCTGTCGACCGACACGCGATCGGTATTCAGGACCAGGTCGAACAGCAGCGGATCACCCCAGGTCACGCCGTAGAGCTCGTGCATGCGCGAGGCATGTGCATGGTCGCTGCGGCGGATCTCGGCCTCGGCCACTTCGGGCTCGTCAATCTCCAGGTGATCCATCAGCCACTGCACACGCTTGGCGAAGGGCCTGGCGATGCGCACGCACACCACGTGTGACACCGGTCGCAGCAACACCGTGGCGCCCCAGCCCCGCAGCACGACGTTGCCGCGCGCTGCGGTCTCGATGACCTCTTCGGCGGTGTAGACGGCCAGTCGATCCTGGTCCGCCCTCAGTCGCTCAATCGTGCCCGCCTTGCCCTCTCTAAGCCGATTGATCAGGCTCTTGGAGACATGCATCTTGCTGGCCACACGCTCGCCAACTTCATGCTGCAAGGTGCTGATCTTGAGGTCGCGGGCGAGCTGCTCGGCCACGTCCATGGCCAGCGAACCCATTCCCTGTGTCAATGCGATGACAGGCATCTTGTCTCTCCTTGATCAATCCACCGGACGCTTGGCGTCGAGCTCGTTCACCTTGGCCGGGCGGATCAGGTGCAGCAGCTTCGAGATCAGCGGCCAGAACAGCAGGACCAGTGCCAGCGTCGTGATCGAGCCGACCAGTCCGTTCGACCACATGATCCGCAGATCACCCTGGGCGATCAGCATGGCCTGGCGGAACGAGTTCTCAGCCTTGTCGCCGAGCACCAGCGCCAGCACCATTGGCGCCAGCGGGTACTCCAGCTTCTTGAACACGTAGCCGACAACACCGAAGCCGAGCATGAACCAGACGTCGAGCATGGCATTGCCAACGGTGTAGGCACCGATGGCACAGATCACGATGATCACCGGGGCGATGATCGAGAACGGGATGCGCAGGATCGATGCGAACAGCGGCACCGTCGACAACACGACGATCAGGCCGACGATGTTGCCCAGGTACATGCTGGCGATCAGGCCCCAGACGAAGTCCTTCTGCTCGGTGAACAGCAGCGGTCCGGGCTGCAGGCCCCAGATCAGCAGGCCGCCGAGCAGCACTGCGGCAGTCGGCGAGCCCGGGATGCCCAGCGCCAGCATCGGCAGCAATGCGGCCGTGCCGGCGGCGTGGGCCGCGGTCTCGGGGGCGACCACGCCTTCGATCTCACCGGTGCCGAACTTGGCGCCGCTCTTGGACATCTTCTTGGCCAGGCCGTAGCTCATGAACGAAGCCGGCGTGGCCCCGCCCGGCGTGATGCCCATCCAGATGCCGACCAGCGAGCTGCGGACCGAGGTCGCCCAGTAGCGCGGCAGT
>JAUYAJ010000616.1 GCA_030693565.1 Rubrivivax sp. | reverse complement strand
AGGTAGCTGCGGCCGGCCTCGGTCAGCGTCAGCTGCGACGGCGAACGCCTGAACAAGGGCGTGCCCAGCCAGGCTTCGAGCACCGCCACCTGGCGGCTCACCGCACCATGGGTCACGTGCAGCTCGGCCGCCGCTTTGGTGAAGCTGACGTGGCGGGCGGCGACCTCAAACGCGCGCACCGCGTTGAGCGGGGGAAGTCTTCTCATGGTGGGGCCCGATTCTGCGCATGGCGGCGGGCTTTTGGCGTGAGTTTTGCTGACGCCACGTGACTATTGTTCGTTTGCCCGCCTCGGCCCCGGCGCCGACACTGACTGCGCCCCGTTGAAGGAGTGGTGAGTGCAACAGTGCCAGTGTGGTCCCCTGCCATCGAAAGGCCGGCCTTGAAGGCCGCGGCCTTCGACTACCGGCGTGCCGCCAGCGTGGCCGAGGCGCTGGCCTGGCTGGCCGAGGCCGGCGGTGACGCCAAGATCGTCGCCGGCGGCCAGAGCCTGGTGCCGATGATGGCGATGCGGCTGTCGCGCCCGGCCTTGCTGATCGACATCCACCGGCTGACCGAGTTGCAGGCGCTGACCCCCGCGGTCGACCATGTGCGCACCGGCGCCGGTGTGCGCCAGCGCCAGATCGAAGACACCCCCGCGCTCGACGCCACGCTGCCGCTGGTGCGCCGTGCGCTGCGCTGGGTTGGCCACCGGCAGACGCGCAACCGCGGCACGCTGGGTGGCAGCCTGGTGCACGCCGACCCGTCGGCCGAGCTGCCGCTGGCCGCGCTGGTGCTGGACGCCGGGCTGCAACTGCAAAGCCAGGCCGGCGGCGCGCGCCAGCTGGCCTGCCAGGACTTCTTCCTCGGCCCGATGGTCACCGCGGTGGCCGATACCGAATGCCTGCTCGCGATCGACTGGCCGGTCTGGCAAGGCGGCCGCGTGGGCGCCGCTTTCGACGAAACCGCGATCCGCCATGGCGACTTCGCGATGGCCTCGGCCGCCTGCCAGCTGCAACTGGATGGCGCCGGGCGCATCCGTCGCGCCGCCATCGGCCTGGGCGGCGTCGGCGCCACGCCGCTGGCTTTCCCGGCGTTGGCGCAGCGTCTGGTCGGGCAGACGCTGACACCGGCGTTGGCCGAAGACGTGGCGCACAGCGCCGCCGCCGAAAGTGACCCCGGCAACGACATGCACGCCAGCGCCGGCTACCGGCGCCACCTGGCCGCCGTGCTGCTGGCACGGGCGCTGCAGGTGGCGGCAAATGACGCCATGAACGACGCGGCCCAAACCGGCGCGCGCTGAAGGAAACCCATGACTTTGAAGACGACTGTCGAGATCCAGGTCAACGGCAAACTGCAGCGCTGCAACGTGGAGCCGCGCACGACGCTGGTCGACCTGCTGCGTGACGAGCTGCTGCTCACCGGCACCCATGTCGGCTGCGAGCACGGCGTCTGCGGCGCTTGCTCGGTGCTGCTCGACGGCGAGCCGGTGCGTTCGTGCTGCCTGTTCGCCGTCCAGGCCGACGGCCTGAGCGTCACCACCGTCGAAGGGCTGGCGCCGGCGCGCGGCGAGCTGTCGCCGCTGCAGGACGCGTTCTGCCAAGCGCATGCGCTGCAGTGCGGCTACTGCACGCCCGGCATGCTGATCGCCTGCCACGCCCTGGTGCGCGACGTGCCACGGCCCAGCGAAGCGCAGATCCGCGAAGCGATCAGCGGCAACCTGTGCCGCTGCAACGGCTACCAGCAGATCGTCGATGCAGTGCAACTCGCCACCGGCACCGGCGCAGGCCGCCATGACTGAGTCGGCGCCCGGATTCCGCTTCATCGGCAAGCGCCGCCGTGCCGTCGAGCACCGGCGCTTCGTCGTCGGCAAAGGCCGCTTCGCTGCCGACCTGCAACTGCCCGGCATGCTGCATGTGGCGCTGGTGGCCAGCCCCTTCGCCAGCGCACGCATCGTTTCGATCGAGACGGCGGCCGCGCTCGCGCTGCCCGGTGTGCACGCCGTGCTCACCGGCGACGAGCTCTGCGCCGCCACCGAGGCGCTGCTGCCCGGCGTCGACGCGCCGCAGGTCACGCGCTACCCGCTGGCGCGCGGCGTCACGCGCTATGCCGGCGAGTGGGTCGTGGCCGTCGTCGCCGAAACGCGGGCCCTGGCCGAAGACGCCGCCGAACTGGTGGTGCTGGACTTGGAGCCGCTGCCGCACGCCGTGGACCCGCAAGCGGCGATGGCCGCCGGCGCGCCGCTGGTGCACCCGGCGCACGGCAGCAACGTCATCTTCCAGCGCACGTTCGTCTGGGGCCCGGTCGACGACGACTTCGCGCGCTGCGCGCACCAGATCGACTACCGCGTGCGCTGGGCGCGCAGCGCCACGGTGCCGATCGAGACTTTCGCCGTCGCCTGCCAGTGGGACGACGCCACCGGCGTGCTCGACGTCTGGGCCTCGATCCAGATGCCCAAGTACCCCGACCTGCTGGCGCGCGCGCTGCGGCTGCCGGGCAACGCGGTGCGGGTGCACTTCGACGTCGACGTCGGCGGCAGCTACGGCGTCAAGCGCGGCATCAAGCACAGCATCCTGGTCGGCTACCTGGCGCGCAAGCTCGGGCGCCCGGTGCGCCTGGTCGAAGACCGGCTGGAGAACATGCGCGGCGGCGACATGCAAGGCCCGGACCGCGTGTTCGACGTCCGCATGGGCTTCGACGCCGACGGCACGGTGCGCTGCATGCGCATGCGCGCACTCGACGACATCGGCGCCTATTCGGGGCGCTCGCCGCTGCAGCTGGGCAAGCCGGTGGGTGCGATCGTCGGCCCCTACCGCATCCAGAGCGTCGCGTACGAAGCGATCGCGGTGCTGACCAACAAGACGCCGCAGGAGGCGGTGCGCGGCTTCGGCCAGGCGCCGACCAACTACGCCATCGAGACCGGCATCGACAAGATCGCGCGCCATCTGGGCATCGACCGCGTCGAGCTGCGCAAACGCAACCTGATCGGCAAAGACGAGTTCCCCTACCTGATCCCCAGCGGCACACGCTACGACTCGGGCGACTACGCCACCGTGCTCGACAAGGCGCTGGCCGCCGCGCCGCTGGCGCAGATCGAGCGCGAACGCGACGCGCTGCGCGCGCGCGGGCTGCTCGCCGGCATCGGCATCGCGACCTGCCTGGAGCCGTCGGGCGGCAACACCGCCTTCGAGCCGCTGTTCAACCCGAAGAACGAGACCACGACCTGGATGGATTCGTGCCTGGTGCGCGTCGACCTGTCGGGCGCGGTGACGGCGCTGATGGCCACGTCCACCTCCGGCCAGGCCCACGAGACGCTGGTCTCCACCGTGGTCGGCGAGGTCTTGCAGCGTGAGCCCGACAGCATCCGCGTGCTACACGCCGACTCGCTGAGCGCGCTGCCGTCGAACAGCCCGGTGGGCAGCCGGATGGCGATCATGCTCGGCGGCGCCGCCGCCGGCGCGGCCAAGAAGATCCGCGCCAAGCTGATGCGCATCGCCGCCCACAACCTGGGGCTGCCGCTGGACGCGCTGGACTACGAGGGTGGCGACGTGTTCGTGCGCGCCGAGCCCAGCCAGCGCATCGGCTGGGCTCGGCTGGTCGAGATCGCACACCGCATGCACCACCGGCTGCCGGTGGGCACCGAACCCGGGCTGCAGGAGAAGTTCGTCTGGCAAGTGCCCACCGGCGGCCAGATGCCGACCGCCGACGGCCGCGTCCAGATGTACCCCTGCACCTCGTTCGAAGCCCATGTGGTGCTGGACTGCATCGACCCGCAGACCGGCAAGGTCGGGCTGCACCGCTACGTCTTCGGCCACGACTGCGGCGTCATGATCAGCCCCGACGTCGTGCACGGCATGACTTACGGCGGCATTGCACACGGCATCGGCGCAGCGCTGATGGAGAAGTTCGCCTACTCCGACGACGGCCAGCTGCTGTCGGGCACCTTCATGGACTACCTGATGCCGAGCGCGCTCGAAGTGCCGGCGCTGCAGATCGTCGACCATTGCACACCGTCGCCGCTGACCGAGTTCGGCCAGAAAGGCTCGGGCGAGGCGGGCTACCTGGGCAGCCCGGCAGCGATCGCCAGCGCGCTGAACGACGCGCTGGCGCCGCGGGGCGCGTCGATCGACGCCTTGCCGATGACGCCGCCGGCGCTCTGGGCCGCCTTGCAGCAAGCCAGGAGCACCTGATGGACGGTTTCGAGCGCCAGTTCGTCGACGGCCCGGCCGGCCGCATCGCCATCCATCTCGGCGGCCCGCCGAAAGGGCCGGCCGTGCTGCTGAACCACTCGATCCTCGCGTCCAGCGCGATGTGGCAGCAGCAGGCCGAACTGCTGGCCGAAGGCGGCTACTGCGTGGTCTGCATCGACACCCGCGGCCATGGCGACAGCGACGCCGCAGCGCCGCCGTATGCAATGAGCGAGCTGGTGGACGACACGGTGGCGGTGCTGGACGCGCTGCGCATCACGCGCGCGCACCTGGTCGGGCTGTCGCTGGGCGGCATGAGTGCGATCGGCCTGGCCATCGCCCACCCGCAGCGGCTGCTCAGCCTGCTGGTCTGCGACGCCCGCGCCGACATGCCGGGC
>JAUYAJ010000609.1 GCA_030693565.1 Rubrivivax sp. | reverse complement strand
GGCCGAGGTGATCGGGCAGCACCGGCCGGCCACGGGCATCGAAGAACTCGCGGCGGTCGCAGGTCCAGTCGAGCTCTTCCTTGGCGTCGCCGCTGTCGCCTTCGGTCGTCGCCAGGAAGGCGGTGCCGCCGCCAAAGCCGGCGCTGCTTTCTTGCTGCGTCGCCAGCAGCGCCAGCATGCGGTGGCCGGCCACCGGCTGGCGGTGCGGCGCCGTGTGCACGCCGCCGCGGTCGCTGCGTTGCGCGCCCAGCATCCATTCGCACACGGTTAGGCAGCGCAGATGGCGCGTGCGCGGCCCGTGGTTGATGAAGCGCCACTGCACCTGCTTGACCGCTGTCACGGCATCGACGCACCAGGTCATGTGGACCTCGAGATCATCAAGCCGGTGTTCGATGGCACTGAAGCCCTGGCCGTGGCGCACGCGGTAGACCGTGGCCGGCGCGCCGTGCGCCGACGGCGTGACGCTCCACACCTCGCGGCTGTGCGTGTCCTGCAGCAGCAGCCACTCCGAGGGCGGGTCAGCCACCGGGTCGTTGCTCCAGGGCGTGAGTTGATTGAGGCGGCTGTTGACAGCCCAGCTGGTGCCGCCACCGGCTTCGCTGACCTGGGTGCCGAAGATCGGGTTGGCGAGCACGTTGATCCAGGGCCGCCGCGGACGCATTGCGTGGCCGACGTCGAACGCAAACTCGCCGGCCTGCTCGGGCGCGTCGGCGAAGCGGCCCGTGGACAGAGCCGCTTCGCCGGCGCGTGCCGGAGCCTCGGCCAGCACCGCGTGCGCGACCTTCTGGCGCTGCTGCAGCGCCGCCTCGTGCAAACCGGCCCACAAGTCCAGGTGGTGCGCCAGCGAACGCCCGTCGGCGGACAACCGCAGGCGCGCCAGGCTCTGCAGCGTGCCCAGTTCGTCGGCTGACAGCTCGTCGGCCCGCAGCAGGTGCCAGCCGGTGCGGGCCTGGCCGCCGCGCGCCGCCACGTCGGCGTCGTGGCCGTCGCGCAAGGCGCCGAGTTCACGCTGCAGCGCCATCAGGTACGACGACGGCTCGGCGTTGACCACCACCAGATCGCAGGCCACGCCGCCCCAGTCCCAGAGCGTCAACGCCTGGCTGAGCGAGCGCACCAGGCCCAGGCCCGGCAGCGCCGCGGCCGACACCAGCACCAGCGGCCGGTCACCCGAGATGCCAAAGCGCCAGAGCAGCCGGCGGTCGACCACCTGCGGGCCTGCCGCCAAGGTCGACGCGGCAGCGAGCGGGCGCGTCAGCGAAAGCATCAGCGCCGTGGTCAGCGTTTGCAGCGTGGTGAAGGTCTCGGCGCCCATGCCCAGGGCCCGCAGCCGGATGCCGGCCAGCGTGGTCGACATCAGCGCGGCGCGATCGATGTGGCTGGGCTGGCGGTACTTGTCGACCACCGCCTTCAGTGTGTCGAGGTCGCCGCCCGCGGCAGTGGCGAAGGTCAGCCGCGTCGCCGCGCCGGGCGAAATGAGCAGGCGTACGGCCAGCGCGCACACCGGATCCAGACCGGTGTCCAGCGGCGGCGAGTCCTCGTCACTGTCAGCAGCCAATGGCGCCAGTGCGGCCAGCGGTGACCCGGTCGCGCGGTTTCGCCCGAGCCAGCGCTGGCGGTCAACCTGGCAACGCAGCTCGCGCAAGGCCGGCCCGCTCTCGGCCAGGAAATGCACCGCGTGCAGGCCTGTTTCGGTGGCCAGGCGTGGCCGGCGCTCGAACCACAGGGCTTGCTGCTGCGCATGGCTGCGCGCGCTGACAAACAAGTTGCCGAAGGCCGGATGCGCCTCGTCGGCGCGCGCGTCGGCCAGTGTCGGCTCGAAGCTGGACACCAGTTCGATGTCCAGTGCCTGCTCGCCGCGGTTGATGAGCTCGACACGGCGGAACTCGACGTCGTCCTCGGGGCTGACCCAGACCGTGATGCTGGCCTGCAGGTCGGGCCAGTTGGCGTGCAGGCAGACACGATCGGCGTGGAACTCGGCCTGGTACTGGGCTTGCGGGTCCGCTGCGGGGTGCTGCGTCAGCGACACCGGCGCGACCTGCCCTGCCCGGCGCAGCCAGAAGAAACTGCCATGGGCGTCGCGCAGCGCATCGTCGCGCCAGCGCGTCAGATCCGCCGGCCCCCAGCGGCTGCGGCCGGCGCCGTTGGCGCGCAGCGCCACGCTGTAGCGGCCGTTGGACAGCAGGTGCGTCGGCTCGATGGCGTGCTGGCCGGGCCGCACCGCGCGCTGCAGCGTCGGCGCGCTCTGGCGCTGCGGCTGCACCGCCAAGGCCGACGGCAGCATGTGCAAGCGCGACACTTCGCGCGGCGCGCGTTCGTGCAGCAGCGAAGCCACCGCCTCGATGTGCGGGTTGGCCATGCCCCAGCGCCGCGGCGCGCCGTCCAGCAGCACGTTGGCCAGTGCCACCAGCGTCATGCCTTGGTGGTGGGCCATGAAGGTGTGGACCAGCGTCACCGCATGGCCGCCGGCCTGGCCACCGAGCTGCCTTGAGGGCGTGTAGTCCAGCGCTTCGATGAAGCCCAGGTCGCCATGCGCCCCCAAGGCCTGCAGGGCCTGGAAATTGCGGGTCGCGCGATGCACATCGAACTGCGCCGCCAGCGCCGTGGCATAGGGTGCGATCACCAGTTCGTCGGCCGGCGTGCGGCGCAGCGCCAGCCGCGGCACGCCTTGCGGCGCGTATTGGTAAGCCAGCGTGTGGTCGCAGCCGGCGTAAGCCGACTCCGAGATGCCCCAGGGAACGCCCGCGGCCGCAGCGAAAGCGCGCTGCTCCACCAGCGCTGCCTGGCAGGCTTCGTGCAGCACGCTGCCATTGGGCTCGGCCAGCACCAGCGTGGGCATCAGGTATTCGAACATCGAGCCCGACCACGAACGCAGCCCGGCCGCAGCGCGCACGGCGAAGAACGGCCGCCCCAGCGCCACCCAATGGCGCACCGGCACGTCGCCCTTGGCGATGGCCAGCAGGCTGGCCAGTCGCGACTCGGAGGCCAGCAAGTCGTAGAAACTGGCGTCGAGTTGCTGCTCGGCGACGCGAAAGCCGATGTGCAGCAAATGCCGGCGCGGGTGGTACAGGAAGGCGTAGTCGGGCGCCCAGGCCAGCACCTCGCAGCGCCGCGCCAGTTCACGCAGCGCCGGCGCGTCGGCGGCCTCGTCGGGCTCGCGCGCCAGCGCCAGGCAGGCCTGGGCGAGCGCCAGCAGGTGTCCGCTGAGGTTGCCGCTGTCCACCGTCGACACATAAGCCGGCAACAGCGGCGCGCAGGTCTCGGTGTCGTACCAGTTCAGGAAGTGGCCGCGGTGGCGCTGCAGGCGATCCAGTGTCGCCAGCGTGCCCTGCAGGCGCTGCAGCAGTTCGGGCGTGCCCAGCCAGCCGAACTGCCGCGCGCAGGCCACGCTCAGCAGGTACAGGCCGATGTTGGTGGGCGAGGTGCGCCGCGCCAGCATCTCGTGCGGCTGCGTCTGCAGGTTGTCGGGCGGCAGGTGGTGGTCGGCGGCCGTCACGCAGCGCTCGAAGTAGCGCCAGGTCTGGCGCGCGACGCCGCGCAGGTACAGCGCATCGGCTGCTGTGCACTGGCGCGGCTGGCGCGTGAAGCCGGTGCGGCTGACGGCCCAGGACCACAGCGGCGCAGCACCCCACAGCACGCACAGTGCGGCGCTCCACAGCGGATATGGTGTTTGCACGGCCCACAGCGCCGCGCCCAGCAGGGCGGCCACCAGCGGCAGGCTCCAATGGCGCCGAAAGGCCGCGGGCAAGCCATTGCTGGCCGAAGCCGCCGCGGCCGCTGCGGTGGTCCACTGCAGCAAGCTCCGCTGGCTGACCAGCACGCGCCAGAGCGCACGAACGATGGCATCCACCGCCAACAGCGCGTGCTGCAGCAACATCAACAGGTGCCACAGGCCGCCAGCCCCCGCGCGCAGCCAGTTCAGGCCGGCCCGGCGATAGAAGTGCAGGCGCGCCACGGCATCGCGGCTGGCCAGCAGGCCGGCGGTGGCGCCCATCAGCGGACCGGCCGCAAAGGCCGCCAGCACCAGCGCCAGGGTGGGCAGCAGCGGCGGCGCCCACGGGCTCAGCGGCCCCGCCGAGGTGCCCGCCAGCGCCAGCACCACCAGCGCCAGCGACACCGGCGCCACCAGCGACCGGCGCAGGTTGTCGGCGATCTTCCAGCGGTTGACGGCGCCCAGCGGGTAGCGCGCCGGCTGCAGCAGCGAACGCAGCAGGATCGGCAGCAACTGCCAATCACCGCGCGTCCAGCGATGCACACGCGAGGCCGCCACTTCGGCGTGGAAGGGTGCGTCTTCGATCAGCGAGACGTCGGTCACCGCGCCGCAGCGCGCCAGCGCACCTTCGAGCAGGTCGTGGCTGAGCACCTGGTCTTCGGGCAGGCTGCCGGCAAGCACGGCGTACATGGCCTGGACGTCGAGCAAGCCCTTGCCGGTGAAGCTGCCTTCGTCGAACAAATCCTGGTAGATCTCGGAGCTGGCGGCACTGTAGGGGTCGATGCCGTTCTGGCCGGCGAACAGGCGATGAAACCAGGTGTCCTCGGCCGGCTGCGGCAGCGGCGTGGCCAGGTGCGGCTGCAGGATGCCGTAGCCGGCGACGACGCGCCGCCGGTCAGCGCTCAGGCGCGGCCGGTTGGCCGGGTGGGCCGCCACGCCCACCAGCTCCCGCAGCCGGCCCGGCGGCAGCTGGGTGTCGCTGTCCAGCGTGACGATGTAACGCGTGCCGGCAGCGAGCACCGACAGCGGGCCCAGATCGACGAAGGCTGACGGCCCTGGGCTGTGCGGCGCTTCGGCCAGCGCCGCCACCAGCTGTTCGAGCTTGCCGCGCTTGCGCTCCCAGCCGATCCAGCGTCGCTCGCTGGCGCTGTAGCGGCGCCGCCGGTGCAGCAACACAAAGCGCGCCGCCGCTGCCGGGTAACGCGCGTTGAGTTCGTTCAGCCGCTGCGTCGCCCACGCCAGCAGCGCGTCATCGCGGCTGGCGTCGGCGGCGTCGGCGTCGGTCCAGTCGGTGAGCAGTGCGAACTGCGCATGCGCCTCCGGATTGGCCAGGTGATGCTGCTCGAGCCGGTGCACGAGGCCATCGATGGCCGCGGGGTCGCTGAGCATCGCGGGTATCACCACCATCACCCGGTGATCGGACGTCAGGCCCTGGATCAGTGCCAGCCGGGGCAGCCGGCGCGGCCGGGTCGATTCACCGATCAGGCGGTGCAGCAGCGCGATCACGGCCTCAGACGCCGGCCATGCCAGCAACAGCAGCGCCGGCCAGGTCATGTCCGGGGCGTTGTCGGGGCCCAGGCGCAGCATGCCCGCCACCACGGCAGCAGTGCCCGCGGCCAGCGTCGCCAGATACAGCGGCAGCACCCGTGGGCGCCAGCTCGCCGGCGCGGGTGACCACCAGCGCCGGCGCGCGCCCAGGGCCAGCTCGAACGCGGCACGGCCATCGCCTTGCAGCCAATGGCCCGCCACCGCGCCGGCATCCCCAGCGCCGGCGTGCGCGCTCATCAGCAGCTGCAGTT
>JAUYAJ010000608.1 GCA_030693565.1 Rubrivivax sp. | reverse complement strand
TGGTAGGCGATGCGCAGCGCGTCGCGAAAGCCGCGTGTGGTGACGAGCAGCGTGCGGTCGCCTTTGCGTTCGAGCAAGGCGTTGGTGGCCACCGTCGTGCCCATCTTCACGCAGTCGACGCGCGCGGCGGTGATCGGCTCGCCAGGCGCCAGTTGCAGCAGCCGGCGCATGCCTTCGACAGCGGCGTCAGGGTATTGCTCGGGGTTCTCGCTCAGCAACTTCAGCGTGCGCAGCTCGCCTTGCGGCGCCCGGCCGACGATGTCGGTGAAGGTGCCGCCGCGGTCGATCCAGAATTGCCAGCGGGAATGGGTGTTCATGGTGTGGACAGCGCGGGCCAGCGCTCGTGGACGAGTGTCATCAGGTGGTGCACCGGCAAGCCGGTGGCGGCTTGCACGGCGGCAGCGTAAGGCGGCATGTTGGTGCATTCAAGCACCAGCGCGTCGATCTGGGGGTCGCGCGCCTGCAGCCGCTGCGCGGCGGCGACCAGTTCGGCCTGGGCATCGGCTTCGTTCAGCGAAGCCAGATCGTCGAGCAAGGTGCGCTGGAAGGCGCAACCAGCGCGCAGGCCTTCGATGGGGATGTCGGTGCGGGCGCCGGCCGCCAACAGTTCGGCCGCGCCCAGTGCCTGGGCGTCGACGGTGAGCACGCCCGGCCGCGCCAGTTCGGCCAGCTTGAGCAAGCTCGAGCTCCACACCGGCACTGGCAACGCAGCCTGCAGCGCCGCCTGGTAGCGGATCAGGAAACCGCAGCTGGTGGTGATGGCGCGGGCGCCGCCGGCCACCAGCGCCAGGCCGACGGCGATGAAAGGCTGGAGCAACGACACATCGGTGGCGCCGACGACGCGCCGCGGCGCGGCGCCGCTGACCACCGCGTAGCGCACCGGCATGCGGAAGCTGGCGGCGTGGCCAACATCGCCGGGCAGGCGCGGGAAGCGCGTGTCCAGCATCAGCACGCCGAGGTGGCCGCCTCCGCTCACAGCGAACTGGCAGCGCGCGCAGCCTGGTCGTACATGCCCGACATGGTGCGCAGCAGGCGCGCGAGTTCGCCGATGTCGGCGTTGAGCTCGGTGTCCAGGCTCTTGACCAGACACTCCTCGCGCACCTCACGGTAGCGCTGGACGAAGGCCTCGCCTTCGGGGCTGGGGCTGTAATAGACCTCTTTGCCTTGCTTGCCGGCCTGCGCCATCCCGGCGGCGACCAGCTTCTTCAGCGAGTAGGCGACGACATGGGTGTCTTCGTAGTTGAGCACGAAGCAGATGTCGGCCAGCTTCTTGTTGCGCGCCCGGTGGTTCAGGTGGTGCAGCAGCAGCACGTCGGTGATCGTCATCTCGGGCGCGCCGGCGGCGGCCATGCAGCGCACCGCCCAGCGCGAGAACGCGTTCCAGGCGACGATGAGGCCGAACTCGAACTCCGACAGCTCGACGCTCTTGGACGACACCAGGTGGGCCGACGACACGATGCCGGCCGTGCGCGGCGCGACGGCTTTCCGAGAGGTCTTTCTGGGCATCGGTGTTTTCACCAAATTGTCGAAGATTTGTTGAAAATTTATCCGAATAATTCCTAGACTTCAAGCCACCTCAGGCAAACCACTATCGGCGCCGGAGCCGGCACGCCTCATGCTTGCCGCACTGCATCACCACCCTCACCCGGAGTGCCCATGAAATTCACCCGTTCCCTGCTCACCCTGGCCGGCGCACTGGCGCTGGCGTCAGCCGCCCAAGCCCAGGTCAAGTGGGACTTGCCAGCCGCCTACCCGGCGGGCAACTTCCACAGCGTCAACCTGGCCGAGTTCGCCGCCGACGTCGACAAAGCCACCGCCGGCAAGTTCAAGATCACCGTGCATGCCGGCGCCTCGCTGTTCAAGGCGCCCGAGATCAAGCGCGCGGTGCAAGGCGGCCAGGCGCAGATCGGCGAGATCCTGCTCGCCAACTTCGCCAACGAATGGCAGATCTACGCTGCCGACGGCCTGCCTTTCCTGGCCGACAGCTACGACGAAGCGATGAAGCTGTACCGGGTGCAAAAGCCGCTGATGGAAAAGAAGCTCGGCGAGCAAGGCATGATGCTGCTCTACGCCGTGCCCTGGCCGCCGCAAGGCATCTACGTCAAGAAGCCGATCAACACCGCCGCCGACCTCAAAGGCGTGAAGTGGCGCGCTTACAGCCCGGCCACCGCGCGCATCGCCGAACTGGTGGGCGCGCAACCGGTCACCGTGCAGGCCGCCGAGCTGAGCCAGGCGATGGCCA
>JAUYAJ010000603.1 GCA_030693565.1 Rubrivivax sp. | reverse complement strand
GCCTTGGTAGCTGTCGTGGTTGACGCCGTAGACGAACATCGGTGTCTCGTCCTTGCTCGGCGCCGACATGATGACTTTCTTGGCCCCGGCAGCGAGGTGCTTCTCGGCGGTTTCCTTGGTCAGGAAGAGGCCCGTCGACTCGATCACGATGTCGGCCCCGACCTCGCCCCACTTCAGCTCGGCCGGGTCTTTCACCGCGCTCAGCCGGATGCGCTTGCCGTTGACGACCAGCGTCTGGCCGTCGACCGCAATCTCGCCCTGGAAGCGGCCATGCACCGAGTCGTACTTGAGCATGTAAGCCAGGTAGTCGGGTTCGAGCAAGTCGTTGATGGCGACGATCTCGATGTCGTTGCCGAAATGCTTGACGGCGGCACGGAACACCATGCGCCCGATGCGGCCAAAGCCGTTGATACCGATCTTGATGGTCATCAGAACTCCTTCTCGTTACCTGGAAAGAACTTTGCGCACCGTGTCAGCCACGTTTTGCGCGGTGAATCCGAACAGCTTGAAGAGCTGCGGCGCCGGCGCGCTTTCGCCGTAGCGGTCGATGCCGACGACGGCGGCGCAACCGTACTTCCACCAGAAGTCGGTGACGCCGGCTTCGACGGCGATGCGCGGCAGCCCGGCCGGCAGCACCGACTTCTTGTACTTCACGTCCTGGCGGTCGAACACCGTGCTGCTGGGCATGCTGACCACACGCACCGCAATCTTGCGCTTGGCCAGTTCGGCTTGCGCGTGCAAGGCCAGCTGGACCTCGCTGCCGGTGGCGATGATCACCGCGCGCGCCTTGCCTTTGAGGCCGACCTCGGCCGGCTCGGCGAGCACGTAGGCGCCCTTGGCGATGAGGTCGAGCCCGGCTTTGGGCGCGTAAGGCAGGTTCTGCCGGCTCAGCAGCAGCGCGCTCGGGCGCCGCGCGTCGCTGAGCGCGCAAGTCCAGGCGATCACGGTTTCGGCGGTGTCGGCCGGGCGCCAGACGTCCAGCCCCGGAATCATGCGCAGGCTGGCCGCGTGCTCGACGCTCTGGTGGGTGGGACCGTCTTCGCCCAGACCGATGCTGTCGTGGGTGAAGACATGGATGACGCGGCGCTTCATCAGCGCGGCCATGCGGATGGCGTTGCGGCTGTAGTCGCTGAAGGTCAGGAAGGTGCCGCCATAAGGGA
>JAUYAJ010000599.1 GCA_030693565.1 Rubrivivax sp. | reverse complement strand
CGTCGCGCCGCCACCAGTCGCTGCCCCGGCACCCCTGCGCGGCCTGGCCAGGTGGTCACCGCTGGCCTGGTGGCGGGCACGCCGCCGCGCCCGGCCGGTGTTCAGTGAAGACTTCATTGCCCCGCTGCGGCCAGGCTCGGTGGCGCGTTTTGCCACCCATCATGGTGTCGAGCAGCGGCCGGGGGCGCGCGGCTGGCCGCAGCGTGACGTGCTGATCGACAGCCGACGTGTGCCGGCCCAGGGCACGCAGCCGCTGACGCTGTACCTGCGCACCGCCACCATCGAGGTCGGCAACCGCCGCCAGCGCGTGCTGGTGGGCAGCGGCGCGCGCGCCGCGGTGATGGGCGCGCGGCTGTGGAGCCGGTCCAGGCTGGGCGCTGCCGCGGTGCTGGTGTCGGCGCTGTTTGCCGCCGTCGCGCTGGCGCCTTGGCTGCCCGTGCCAGGCTCGGAAACCACGGTCCAGATGGCGATGCCGTCGGCATCGGCGGCATCCTGGGCGTCCGCCGCAGACACGCTGGCGGAGTTGCCTGCGGCGGCGCCAGCGGCCAGCGGCGCGATGCCGGCCGAGGTGTTGGCGGCGGTGACCGAACCGGCGCCAGCCGACGCGCCAGCCCCAGCGCCACCCATGATGGCAGCGGCCGACGCCGCGCCACCCCGGCTGCTGGCTGCTGAGTCGCCGCCGGCGACCGGTGGCGACATCCGGCCGCGGCTCTCGGAACGCGAGCGCGTCGATGCCCGCCGCGATTCCGACGACGTTCGCGCCGCCGCAGCAGCGCGCCGGCAGGCCGCCGGGCTCGATCCTGTGCTGGCTGCTGCCGCACCACCCGCTGCACCGCGGCCAGCGCCCGATTTGAGTGTCAGCACGGTGGCGCCGGGCGCGGCGATGGCCGCTGGCGGCCCGGGTGGCAACACCGTTGTGGCCACCGCGCCGCAGGCACCGCCCAAGACAACGCCGCAGGCGCCGCCCAAGGCCGCGCCGCTGGGCGCTGGCGGGCCGGTGTTTGCCGTCGCTGCGCGGTCCACGCGCGGCCGGCCGGCGTCGGAGGTGATGCTGGCGATGCTCGACGGCGCCATCGCCGGCGTCGCCCAGCCGGGCATGCCCAAGACCGAGTTGCTGCAGGTCGGCCAGGGCTGGCGCGCCGTCTGGTGGCCGTTTCGCTCGCGCGACGACGCCGAACTGGCGCGCGCCTACCTGGCGGCGCTGGGCATCAGCGTCGACGTCATCGAGTTCTAGTTGGACCCCATCGGCGCGTCGCGGAAGATGCGCGCGTCCATGGGCTGCAAGTCGGCGGCCACCGCCACCGGCGCGCCCAGCACGTCCAGCACCTCGCGCTGCAAGTCGATGCCCGGCGCGATCTCGGTCAGCGTCAGCCGGCCGCCGCGCAGTTCGAACACCGCGCGCTCGGTGATGTAAAGCAGCTGTCGGCCCAGGCTCTCGACATAGGGGCCGTTGAAGCTGAGGTGGCCGACTGCTGGCAGCAGCTTGCGCACCCGCCCTTCCTGCTCGATGCGCAGTTGGCCATCACCACTGCTGACTCTCAAGCCGCCGGCGGTGAGGCTGCCGATGAAAACCACGCGCTGCGTGCTTTGCGTGATGTTGATGAAGCCGCCGACGCCGGCGATGACGTCGCCGAAGCGGCTGACGTTGACGTTGCCTTGGGGGTCGAACTCGGCCAGGCCGAGGAAGGCGATGTCCAGGCCCCCGCCGTCGTAGAAGTCGAACATCGCGCCGTGGTCGATGATGGCTTGCGGGTGGGCGCTGGCGCCGAAGCTGAGCTTGTCGGCCGGCGTGCCGCCGATCGGTCCGGCCTCGACGGTGAGGGTGAAGTCGGTGTGACCTTCCTCGGCGGCGACGCGGCCGATGCCGGCCGGCATGCCCACGCCCAGGTTGACCACCGGCGCACGCAGCCGCGCCAGTTCGAGGAAAGCGCGGCGCTGGATGATCTTGCGGATGTCCAGCGGCAGCGCCGGCGGGCGCGCGGCGCTGGGCGGCGCCGCCACGGTATAGGCCGGGTTGAAGGCTTCGGCGAAGGTCATCCAGTGGTCGGCCGGGTCTTCGGTGACGACGACATGGTCGACCAGGATGCCGGGCACGCGCACCAGGTTGGGGTCGAGTGTGCCGGCGCCCACGATGCGTTCGACCTGGGCGATGACGCGCCCGCCGCTGTTGCGCGCCGCCTGGGCGATGGCCAGCAAGTCCTGGTGGAAGGGCTCGCGCTCGGTGGTCAGGTTGCCGCGCGTGTCGGCCGTGGTGGCGCGGATCAGCGCCACATCGACCGGGAACGACGGATAGAAAAGCTGCTCGCGCCCGCCCAGCGTGACGAGTTCGACGCGCTCGCCCTGGCAGCGCGCCGTCAGCTTGCCGCCGCCGCGCCGTGGGTCGACGAAGGTGTGCAGGCCGACGGGGGTGACGACGCCCGACTTGCCGCCGGCGATGGCGCGGTACAGGTGCGAGATCACGCCTTGCGGCAGGTTCCAGGCTTCGACGGCGTTGGCCAGCACCAGCGCGCCCAGGCGCGGTGCCGAGATCCAGTGGCCGCCGACGATGCGCCGCACCAGCCCTTCATGGCCGAAATGGTTGACGCCGCGGCGCGCCCTGTCGCCCTGGCCGGCGGCGTAGACCAGGGTCAGGTCGCGCGGGCTGGCGTCGGCCAGGAAGCGGCGCTCCAGCGCGGCGGTGACGGCCTCGGCATGGCCGGCGCCGACGAAGCCGGCGCAGACCACGGTCTGGCCGTCTTCGATCAGCGCCGCGGCGGCGGCGGCCGACAGCTGCTCCATGCTCAGGCGCTGGCCGCGGCCAGCGCGGCG
>JAUYAJ010000597.1 GCA_030693565.1 Rubrivivax sp. | reverse complement strand
CCGCCAGCGGTGAAGGCTGCGCCTGCAGTTGCCGCGGCGCCGCCGCCCGCCGCCAGTGCCGAGCCGCGCATCGTCGCGCTGGCCGATCTGCCCGAGACGCTGCGGCGTCAGCTGCCGGCGCTGACGGTGGCCGGCTCGGTGTATTCGGCGCGCGCTGCCGACCGCTTCGTCATCATCAACGGCCAGTTGCTCAACGAAGGCGGTTCACCGGCGCCGGGCCTGGTGATCGAGCAGATCCGGCCGCGCTCGGCGGTGCTGCGCTGGCGCGAGACGCGCTTCGAACTGCCGTTCTGACGAATCGCTGAGCCCGGTTCAGCCGGCGGCGATGACAGCCACGCCCTGGTCACCCAGGCGCAGCCCGATCGGTTCGCCGACCTGCCAGCGCCGCGTGACGTCGGGCGAGATCACGAAGACCTCGCCGATCGCCGTGTCCACCGTCAGCTCCTGCACGCTGCCCAGGTAGGACAGCTTGACCAGGCGGCCGTCGAGCGCGCCCGCGCCCGGCGCGCTCAAGCTCCAGGCCTCGGGCCGCACCGCCAGTCGCACCGGCCCGGGCGCCACGGTGCGGCGCGCCGTCAGCGCCAGCGGGCCCAGTTGCACAAAGCCGTCGGCATTGGCGCTGGCGTCGAACACCGTGGCCTCGCCCATGAAGCCGGCGACGAACTCGCTCGCCGGCTGCTCGTACATCTGCTGCGGGGAGCCGATCTGGGCGATCAAGCCGGCGTTCATGACGACGATCTGGTCGCTGACCGCCAGCGCCTCGCTCTGGTCGTGGGTGACGTAGGCCACGGTCAGCTTCAGCCGCTGCTGCAAGGCGCGGATCTCTTCGCGCATGCTGCGCCGCAGCCGCGCGTCCAGGTTCGACAGCGGCTCGTCGAACAGCATCACCGAGGGTTCCAGCACCAGCGAGCGCGCCACCGCCACGCGCTGCTGCTGGCCGCCCGACAGCTCGCTGGGCAGGCGCTGGTCGTAGCCCGTGAGGCCGACGTTGGCCATCGTCTCCTGCGCCCGGCGCCGCACCTCGGCCTTGGCCACGCCTTGCACCGAAAGGCCGTAGCCGACGTTGTCGAGCACGCTCATGTGCGGGAACAAGGCATAGCTCTGGAACACCATGCTGACGTTGCGCTCGGCCGGGCCGAGCTCGGTGACGTCGTCGCCGTCGATCAGGATGCGCCCGCCGGTGGGTGCGTCCAGGCCGGCGATCATGCGCAGCAGCGTCGTCTTGCCGCAGCCCGAAGGGCCCAGGATGGTGGTCAGCGTGCCTTTGGGCACGACGAGGTCGATGCCTTTGACGACCAGCGGCGCCTTGGCGTCGCCGTAGCGCTTGCTGATCGCGCGCAGTTCAATACCTTGGACGCTCATCGATGTGCCTTTGCTCCCTGCGCTGCATTGTCTGACCTGCGGCGCATCGCGGGCCTGCGCGGCAAGCTCTGCGCGCGCATTCGCAGCCTGCTCTTGCTGCCCGCGGCGCGGCGGGCGCCGTGCGTCGATCAGCTCGGCAACCGGCCTGTGGTACGGGTGCGCCGCGCTGCGACCGGCCCGGCGAACAGTTCGTTGCGCGCCGCCTGGGTGATGGCGACGATACAGGGGTGCGTGACACGCCGCTGGACCGAGATGGCAAAGAACTCTTCCACCAGGTCGAAGGCAAGCCCCAAGGTTTTGACGTTGAACTGACTCTCGATCTCACGCGCCAGCACGCTGGGGCCGACGAAGATGCCCGCGCCGCGGCGCCCGAAGGCCTTGGCCAGCGCGCTGTCGTCGAACTCGCCGACGATGCGCGGTTCCAGCGCGTTCGCCTGGAACCAGGTGCGCAGGCGTTGACCCAGTACCGAGTCTTCGCCGGGCATCAGCATCGGGGCGCCATCGAGGCAGCCCGGGAATGCCCCGGTACAGCGTTCGAACACGGCAGGCGCGGCGAAGAAGCTCACGCCCGAGGCTCCCAGCCGGTGCCTATAGGCCCGCACGCTGATGGCCGGTGGAATCGGCGCATCCGAGATCACCAGGTCGATCCGGTGCAGCGCCAGCTCGGCCAGAAGCGTGTCGAGCTTCCACTCCCGGCATACGATGCGCACCGGCTGGGGCAACAGCATGGCGGGTTCGATCAGACGGCAGGCAAGCGACTTGGGCACCACCTCGGCCACGCCAATCCTGAACTCGAGCGTGTGCCCCCGCTTGGGATGCCCGCGCACCGCCGCTTCGAGTTCGGCGCCGGTGGAAAAGATTTCCTGGGCATAGCCCAGCACCAGGCGCCCGGCCTCGGTGAGCACCAGGCCGCGACCGCTCTTGGCGAGCAGTGCGCTTCCCAGGGCCTCCTCGAGCAGCTGAATCTGCCCGCTGATGGTTTGTGAGGACAGGTGCAGTTGCTCGCTCGCGCGGGCAACGCCGCCCAGTTTCGCCACCTGCATGAAGTAGTGTAGGTGCTTGTAGTTGATCACTTGACCCTCCCGATTTTCAGGATGATACGGATGAATATTTCGCATTTACCTGGAACTCCAGGCGCTCTAGATTCCTCACGTCGCCGCCGGCTGCGGTAAGGATGGATCGGGATGTACTCTCAAACTCACAGCCAGGAGCGCCCGGCGGGCGTGTTGCCGGTCGCAGCCCGAGCCCGGATCGACCTTGCCCGCACCGGAGATGGCGGCGCGCGTGCCATGTCCCGCGTGCTGGTCCCGATCGATGGGTCGTCAAGTTCACTCTATGGCGTGCGCCAGGTCGTGCATGAAGTTGCCACCGACGCCGGTCTCGAGATCCACCTTCTCAACGTGCAAGTGCCGTTCTCCAGCTACGTCGCCCGTTTCGTCGGCCGCCAGGTGCGGGCCGAGTTCCATCGCGAGATGTCCATGGAGGCGCTCGCGCCGGCACGGCGCATGCTGGACGATGCGGCTGTGGCCTATACCGTCCATGCCGAGGTCGGCGACAAAGCCGAACGCATCGTTGCCGCGGCGCGCCGACTGGGCTGCCAGCGCATCGTCATGGGCACCGCGCGCAAAGGGTCGCTGTTGCGGTGGGTCGAGAGTTCGCTGACCAACCGGGTCATCGTGCGGACCTCGGTACCGGTCGAGGTGGTTGCCGGCGACCGACCTGGCGCCCTTGAGCGTGTGGGCCTTCCGTGCGCGCTCGGTGCCGGCGCGCTTCTGCTCTGGGGCTGGGCCTATTGACGGCCACGCTGAACCCGCATGTTCGCGGCCATCGGGACGCCATGCGTCTTGATCGCACGCGGCCGTCGACCTGGGTCGACCCCTGCAAACAACCTTCGGCGGCAACGCCAGTTCCAGGAACACACCATGAAATGCCCTCACTGCCCTGATGTCCACCTCGTGATGAGCGACCGCCAAGGCATCGAGATCGACTACTGCCCGCAATGCCGGGGCGTGTGGCTCGATCGCGGCGAGCTCGACAAGCTGATCGAACGCGCCGTGGCGGTGCCACGCACGCCCGAGCGTGGCGACGTTCAGCGAGCGCGCCCCGACTTCGTGGATTCTGACCATCACCGCTCCCATGACCACCGCAAAAGCCGCCGCAAGTCGTGGTTGAGCGACATCTTCGACTGACGCCTTGCCTGACGCCAGCGCTTGCCATGACGCGTGCCGTGGCGCTTGACTGCGCCCGCTGACACCCTCCGAGAAACCGAGAAACCTTTGTGAACATCGAATCCTTTGCGACCGCCCCGATGTGGGCCGGCTTCATCACCTTCGTGCTGGCCATGCTGGCGCTGGACCTGTTTGTCCTGGGCGGCAACAAGGCCCACCGCGTCTCGGTCAAGGAGGCTGGCAGTTGGGTGGCCGCCTGGGTCAGCTTGGCCATCGCCTTCGGCATCCTGCTGTGGTGGTACCTGGACGCCACGGCCGGCCGCGAGATGGCCAACCGCAAGGCGCTCGAGTTCTTCACCGGTTATCTGATCGAGCAATCGCTGTCGGTGGACAACATGTTCGTGTTCGTGATGATCTTCACCTACTTCGCCGTGCCGCCGGAGCTGCAGCGCCGCGTGCTGCTCTATGGCGTGCTGGGCGCGATCGTGATGCGCGCGGGGATGATCCTGGCCGGCGTCTGGCTGGTGTCGGAGTTCGCCTGGATCCTCTATGTGTTCGGCGCGTTCCTGGTGCTGACCGGGGTCAAGATGCTGATCTTCGCCGAGCACAAGCCTGACCTCGAGAAGAACCCCTTGCTGCGCTGGCTGCGTGGCCACATGCGCATCACGCCGGTCTTTCACGGCGAAAAGTTCTTCGTCCGCATCAATGGCCTGCGCTACGCCACGCCGATGTTCCTGGTGCTGGTGATGATCGATAACAGCGACCAGTTGTTCGCCGACGACAGCATTCCCGCCATCTACGCGATCACCACCGACCCGTTCATCGTGTTCACCTCCAACATCTTCGCCATCATGGGGCTGCGCGCGCTGTACTTCCTGCTCGCCGACATGGCCGAGCGCTTCCACCTGCTCAAATACGGTCTGGCGATCGTGCTGGTGTTCATCGGCACCAAGATGCTGGTGATGCCCTGGTTCCACATGCCAGTGCAGTGGTCGCTGGCCATCGTCGGCTCGATCATCCTGATTTCCGTGATCCTCAGCCTGAAGCTGTCGGGCCGCAAATCTCCCGGGAGCACTTCATGAACGACGCAGAAACTCAGAACCCGGCGCCGACGCCGACGCCGACCGCGCAGCGGCGCGACGACATCGACCGGCTCATCGCCGTGACCTGGCACGGCGCCGGGGCCAGCGACGACGCCGGTCGCCGGCACTGGCTGGCGGCGGTGGATGGATCAGACTGCTCGCTGCGCAGCCTGTCGATGGTGGTGCGCCTGGTCGAGGTGGAACGCAGTGGCGCCGTCGATCTCGTCAACGTCCAGCCCTGGCTGGTCAAGGAAGCTGCAGAAACCGAACTGCCGCGCCGCGGCTGGCAAGCCACGGCCCAGGCGCGCCAGTTGCTTGACGCCGCGTCGATCCGCTGGCGCCTGCACGTGGTCATGGGCGAGGCGGCGCCGGAGATCGCGCGCATGGCCCAGGCACTGGGCAGCCGAGGCATCGCCATCGGTTCACATGGGCTGACGGCTGCCGAGTCGCTGCTGCTCGGCTCGGTGGCGTACCAGGTGGTGCACCTGGCCAAAGGGCCGGTGCTGATCGTGCGCTGAAGCCTGTGCGGTGGGGGCGCTGCAGTTGCTGCGCACCATGCTCCCCAGCCCGGCCTTTTGCCCGGCTTGGACATTGCAGCCGCCTGTCGTGTCAGCGCCGAACCGCCGCCGCGCGGGTTGTCTCGGGGCGCGCTCAGTTGAGCAGCCGGTTGCCGATCTGGTCGCCAGCGCCCTGCAGCGGCCCCAAGGGATTGACCTGGTGCTCGACACGGTCGATGCGCGCTTCGCCGCCGTAGTTGCGGAACAGCACAAGCTCGCCACGCATCACCACCAAACCGTCGAAGCGCCATCCTGTCACATAGGTCGTGCGGCTGAAGTTCAGCAGATCCAGCCAGAACGAGCCTGCGCGGCGCCGGGATTGTTCGCCGAGCTGGAAAGCGTAGGCCCGGCAGGCGCTCTGTGCGGCGATGCACTCGCGCACCCCGGCGTCGAGCGACTCCAGCGGCACGCCGGGATGAGGCGCCAGGCGCGCGACGATGGCCGGGTAGGGTATGAGCGTCACGTTCTTGCTGGCATAGGGGTCGAACCCAAGCGCTTTCAACTCGGCCAGCGAGGTGCGCATCGGAACGACCCGCTCAAGTGCCAGGCGCGCCGCATCGAAACTGTCGAAAGGGGACGGCTGGTCGCTGCCACCCCGGGGCAGCAGCGCGGCGCAGGCCGTCAGGCCCAGGCCGAGCAGCGCCACCGCTGCCCTGGCCGCGAGCCCAGGGGTCGTGAGCTTGACTGCGGGTGGCCGGGTGGCTTGGGGGCTGCCAGCCGGTCTTGGGCAGCCAGGCTCGGTGCCGGCGGCGGCGAACATCGGCAATGACATCGGACTCCGATCCCGGGAAGCTGGGTGGCCATACTACCGAATCGTGTCAACGCACAGTTCGCACATCACACCGACCATGGCACCGAACAAGCAACCGTACTTGGCACCGCACCCTGCCTTGGGGCCGGTCCGCGGGTGCTTCAGGCCGCTCGCAGTTCTGTTGCTGCTTGCGCTCATGCTGCTGGCCGCAGGCTGCGCCGCGCAATCGATGCACGGCGGCGCGCCGGAGTCGCCGCACCGCATCCATGTCGTGCGCCACGGCTGGCACAGCGGCATCGTCGTGCGTGTCGGCGACGTGCCGGCAGACGCCTGGCCGGCACGTCGCGATCTGGACGGCGCCGAATACCTCGAAGTTGGCTGGGGCGACCGCGCGTATTACCAGGCGCCGGACCCGTCCGTCTGGCTCGGGCTGCGCGCGCTGCTGTGGCCGAGTGCGGGCGTGCTGCACAGGGTGGCCTTCAGCGGCCCGGTCGAGCGCCAGTTCGCAGCGGCTGAGATCGTTGCCCTGCAGATCACGTCGCAGGGCCTGGCGCGGCTGGTGGCCGCCATCGCCGCCAGCCACGAGCTGGATGCGGCCGGCCAGCCGATCCCGCTCGGGCCCGGGCTGTACGGCAGGAGCCGCTTCTATGCATCGCGCGAGCCCTTCCACCTGTTGGCCACCTGCAATGTCTGGACCGCCGCCATGCTGCGCCAGGCCGGCGTGCCGCTTGGCCCGGTGCTGTCGCCGACCTCGGGGGCGCTGTTCGCGCAACTGCGACGCCATGGCTTGACGGTGCAGGCGGCGCCCTGAATCCTGCTGAATCAAGCGGTCGTGCAAGCCGCTGCACAGCCTGGCCAAGCGCTCCGATCAAGCCGATGGAACGCCCAATGCCGCGAAGTGGACCACCCATTCGCGCGCCGGGTCGATGGCCACCAGCGCGGCG
>JAUYAJ010000590.1 GCA_030693565.1 Rubrivivax sp. | reverse complement strand
TTCATCTGCTCGGCCATCAAGGCGTTGCGCTCGGCCGGTGTCTTGGCGGCCAGCATCTTGTCGTGCATCGTTTGCATGGCTTTCATCTGTGCTTCCATGCCGGGCATGCCGGGCATGCCGGCCGTGCCTTGCATGGCGGTCATTCCGGCGCCGGGCATGGCGGGCGCGGGCATCGCCGGTTTTGCTTGTGCCACCTGGATTTCCGCGCTGGCATTGGGATGGTGGTTCACGTGTTCGCGGTCCTGGGTCGCGTAGGACGATGAGGCCATCGTGGCCAGTGAGACAGCGGCGAGGGTGGCAATGGATTGAACGAGTTTCATGGAGAACTCCGGTTTGAGAACTTGGGATCGTGGTCAGGATGGATCGCTCTGTCTGTGGTGCAGCGCACCCACATGAGCATGAAATCCGCACCTGGGCGCTGCACCTGGGGGCAGCGTCAAGTCGGATCGAATCGGCGGCGCGGACGCCAGAGCGCCTGGCTCTGGCCCGGCCGCAGCGCGCGCTACAACGCCAGTCGCGCGTAGCGGATCCGCAAGGGCGGTTCCGACAGCATGGTGGGGCGCGCGCGCGCCCAGCCCAGCACTGCTGGCGCAGTGGCGAGCGGGGTCCAATCCAATACAAGGGCGGGCGCCATCCCGACTGCAGGCAGGTCGAGCGTCGGCTTGAGTTTGACGATGGTTTGCGCGCCATCGCTGCAGACCTTCTGACAGGGCGCCTTGGCCAGGCCCGGAGCTTCGTCGTGCGCCGGCACTGCACCGACATGGCCGGCTGAAACGGTGGACGCATGCTCCCCGTCACTGCCGACGATCCCAGTGTTGTCAACATGGGTCCCACGTGCCTCTAGCAGGCAGGCGTTGGCCCATCCGGCACCGAGCGCGAACAGCCACACCATCAGCACCGTGACGACGGTGGCGCGCAGGCTGCGGGGGTTTGAACGAAGGATCACGATGGTCTCGATTCCATGCCATCAGTCTGACGGCGAGGCTGCGGTCGGAGCTTGATCCGCGTCAAATGAATGCGCGTGATCAGCGCGCCGCCCGCGCCACCGATTCATCTCGATTGGACTGAATGGCCTTCGGGTTTTGAGGAGGCTCAAGCCTTTGAGGCGATGGAGTTGTGAAGACTTCGACCGAGGGCCAGGAACGGGCCGCGCGCATGGTCGTGGGGGCTCCCGGCCAGCACGACCCGTGTCGACGGCCATCGATTCCATTGCAGGAAAGATCGGCTGCACGGCCGAGACGCTGCGCTGCTGGGGCCGCCAACATGAGCGAGACAGCGGCCAACGCGATCGTCATGCTGTCCAGCGCGTCTTTCGCCGAGTCGGAATTCGACCGCCGTCTGATCTGATTCGGAGGTGTGTGGATCCGCACCGCGATGCCCATGGGGTCGCGCCAATCTGCCGTGTGGCCGCAGATCGTCTCGTCGGGCTACAAGCGCCATGCGGCCCGGCAACGTCGCGAAGATCCTATGGTGGCCGGTTGCCTGGGCGAGCGACGGATGCACCGCGTTGCGTTGCACGCTGGGGTCCGCGGCAAGGTCGTACGCACCGCGGTCAGCAACCCGAAGGCGCCGTGTCCGCTGGTCAGCGTGAGCCGGCAGTTCAGGGCCCACAGGCCCAACCAGCCTGGGTCGCGAGTTCCACCTGCGGCGCGACCTGGCCGGGCTGGCCGGACCTGACCTGACCTTCGTCATCGACGTTTTCGCCCGGTGGCCGCCCGCGAGGGCCGGCTCGATGACTCCCGATGCGAAGCGTGGGAAGGCGATGCGGCGTCTCAAGTCCGCTCCAAAGCCATCGCCCGCGTGAACCAGGGCGCCGCATCGTGTCGCATGCGGCCAGGTCATCGCTGCATGTGCGTACTGCTGCGCATGTGGTCACTGCGGCTGAGGCCCCGGGTCGCCGCGGGAGTCGGGTCGAACGCGGCGCTGCGCGTGCGGGCGGGCACAACAACGTAGACGGCACCGATCTCGCCGCCGACTTCAAGCCAGCCACTGGGCGAGACCGGGTTGCTCCGCGCCTGCAGCATCTCGTCAATGACCGCCGCCCGTGTCTTGCCACCGCCGTACGCGCCGACGAACTCCCAACCGGCTTCACCGCCCACCTCACGCCAGCCGTCGGCGGTGACCGGGTTGCGCTTCCACGCTTCGAGTTCATGGAGCACCGCAGAACGCGTCGTCGGCGAGCGCATGGCATGGGTGCTGAACCCGGCTTCGCCGCGAACCGGCGTGAAGCCGGACGTGGCAGCGGCAGGCAGCGCGATGGCACCGGCGAGCGCGAGCAGCGGGATGAGAAGGAAACGGAACTTCATGATGGACTCCTGGGTGCTGGGCAGTCCACTGGGTGGTCCGCCCGTTGCGGTGCCAATGTGCACCGTGTATGCACTGTAGAAATCGCTAGCCGACAATGGCGTTGCTGGTCGATGACAAGTTTGTCATCGGTGCAATGTCGACGGGCCCGCAGACGTCGTGGACGAGGATAAGCGCGGGCTCTCGCGGGCCCGCGCTTGCACTGCAATCGATGCCAAGAGGTAGAGGCAGGCCAGCAGCAAGCGCTGGACCTGCGCCCGACCCGAGCAGGGCTTGTCAGAACACGTGACGGACGCCGAACTCCAGGCCCGAGGACTTCTCGCCGCCGAGCATGCCGGCTGGCGCCGCATACAACACTGAACTGCGTGCCGCCCCCTTGTTGGAGACCTGTCCGTAGGTGGTGTACACCGCGGTCCGCTTCGAGAGGTTGTGGAGGTAGCCAATGCCCAGTCGCGTGCTGTCGTCAGCGTTGCTGAAACCCGAACCGACGGCCCCGCCTGAGCGGTTGGCGCGCGTGTAGCCCAGCTTCACGGCGCCCACGCCCACCGGGATCGTCGCACCGATCGACAAGTCCTTGGTCTCCCGCGGGCTCCACTGCTTCACGTCGTACAGCGTATGGAGCGTTGCAAAGCCAAGCGTGTAGTTGAACTGGATGTTGTAGTTCTTGAAGTCCGGTGTGGCGCCGGTATCCGTTTTGCCGTAGGCCACGCCGATGTCGACCGGCCCCGCTTTGTAACCCAGGCGACCGCCGGTGTACTTGTTGCCATTGACGCCCTCGCCGGCGGCGACCTGGAAGTGCCCGTAGACGCCCCCCATGGCGGGCAGGAAGTAGCCCACCGTGTTGTCGGCGCGCAGAACGGTCGTGGCCGGACTGCCCAGATTGGAGCCGCCGCCGTAGCTGAAGATGCCGCGCGAGCCCACGCCGACGATGCCGAACTCGTCAGCGAAAGTGTTGTATGCGGTTGGCGTGTAGTCGCGTCCGAGGCGCAGTTCGCCAAAGCCACCCATCAGGCTGACGGTGGAGCGCCGCCCCCAGAACTTGGCGTCGGTGGTGCCGGTGTCCAAGCCGATTCCCGCCTCCAAATGGAACCCCGCCCTCAAGCCGCCCCCGATGTCTTCGACGCCGCGCAGGCCCCACCGGCTCGTGGATGCGGATCCAGAGGCCAGGCGCTTGACGGAGCCTGCGCTCCCGTTCTTCACCTGACCCGCAGCCGCGTCCAGGATGCCGAAAAGGGTGACCGATGATTGCGCCAGGGCGCCCGTGGATAGCGTGGCCAGCGCCGTCGATGTGGCCAGTGCGAGCAATGTCGTTTTCATGCGTTGAATCTCCGGTAATTGACGAGGAAACACCTTCCTGTTTCGATGTGCTGTGATCCGCGCCTCTTGTGGGCGGCACCTGGCAACGACTGACAGGAGAAGGCGCTGGGCGCAGCCTAGGTGCCGGGTGCACCGCTGGCGAGAGCCTGGTTCAAGAGTCCGGGGGTTGCGCCAGCACCCCCCCCTGCGTTCGAACACGATGTGTCGCTGGCACCCGACACGGGCAAACCGTTCTGATCGTCGATGTGCAGTGCATGCGGCGGTCCTGTCGCTAGCAGCAGCCCGCCCAGGCCGGCCAGATGACAGCCGTGTCATTCGGGGGTCAGCGTTCTGTCAGAACCCGACTTCTAAGCTGAATGGTCTGAAGTTGTCGCCGAGACCGCGAACACTTTCCCCCCAATGACGCCGTCGGCGTGGTGCCCACGTTGCATCAGGAACCAGAGCATGCGCAAAGAAGACGTACGGCTGTTGGCCGCCGCTCGGCAAGGTGACGAGGGCGCGCTTTGCGAAGCGGGCCGACGCTACCTTCTCGGCACCCCGGGCTTTTCGCGCCATCCGACCCTGGGGATCGAGTACCTCACGCACCCGGCGGTCAACGGCACCTTGCGTGCCGCCATCGTGATCGCAGAGTGTCTGCCTTTGCACGAGATCGTCAGCCGCGGGCAAATCCCTGCGCTGCGACTCGCGGCACGTGCGTTGTCGGTCGACGCGCTGCTCAAGCTCGGCCTCAGTGTCTGCCTGACCAGCGCGGATCTGTCCGAGGCCGTGTCCTGGTTCGAGAAGGCTGCCGCGGCGGGCAGCGACGCGGCGCAAGCGGCGCTGCGGGCTTCGCAACAGCAGCCCCGGCAAACCGTCGGCGCCGTGCTGCGCGCGCTGGGCGCCGAAACCGGCATCTGCCCCGACGTCCTGCTCACACAGGCCTTGGTGTCGACGCCGCAGAAGGACGACGCCATGCTGCTGTCCCGCCTGCTTGACGCTGCGGTGTCGCTGCGGGTGCGTGCCACGGCCGAACTGGGCGACGCCGCCTGTGCCGCACTGACGCGCGCGCAAGCGCTGCCGGGTTTCTGCTTCTCGGGCTCGTCAGAGGGTCTTGAGTGCTTGCTGGAAGACGGCGTCAAGCGTGGCAACGCCGATGCTGCGCTGCTGCTCGGCCGCGCACTGTGCGGTCTTGACGCCGGCGCATTGCGCGCGTCGGCCATGACGACCGGCCAGAACATGCGCAAGGGCGCCGCCCTGTTGTTGCGTGCAGCCGATGCCGGCAGACACTTGGCCTGGATGCTCCTGTATCGCGTGCACTCAGACCATGGCGCATCGGTGGCCAATCCGCAGATGGCTCGATTTTTCCTCGAGAAGGCAGCGATTGGCGGCGACGCCACGGCCCGGCGCCTGCTCGGCGCGCTCATCCTGCGTTCGGCGAGTCATTTGCACGAAACCGAACAAGCCATCCATTGGCTGCACGAAGCTGCCTGCAGCGCCGACGACCATGCTCATGGCCTGCTGCGCTCGCTGGTGCTGCCGGTGGCCGGGGAAGAAGTCGACGCAGCGGCCGTCATCGAAGCGATCCGACGGCAAGACCCTTGGACGGCCCTGCGGCTGCGCACGGCACGTGACTTTGGCCTGACCAAGCTCGAAGCGCTGAGCGTGGACATCCTGAATGGCGCGCGGCCATGGGGCCTGGTGGTCGGCACCAACCCCTTCGTCACTCAGGCCAAGCTGGCCGCGCCGCGCGCCGTACCGGCCGTCACGCCGCAGGCGGCGGCCCATTTGCGCCGCTCGGTGGCGTTCCTGGATCAGGCCAAGCAGGAAGGCCTGGCCTTCGAGGGCGACCTGCGCAAACGCTCGGTGCGGCTGCGACGCCTGCTCGCAGGCCATGCCGTCCACGAAGACCTCTTCTTCGCCGCGGCGCGGTCGACCACGCTCCAGACGCTGCGCCAGGGAACGAAGTGGGCTTTCCAGGAGCGTCACCTGGTGAGGATGGCGTTGACGGCATAGCGCGCTGCTGCCCATCACACCTGCGCGCAGAAGCGGACATGGCGACGCGCATTCTTCTCGTCGAGCATGAAGCCATCTTGGCGGACTGTCTGTGCGCAGATCTCTTGCAGAACCGGTTCGTCGTTGACTTGTGCGTCGATGGCATCGACGGCCGCCGGATGGCACTGGCAGGTGAGCATGATCTCATCTTGCTCGACGTGCGCTTGCGCGGTGTGGACGGCTTTGCGATCCTGAGCGAACTGCGGCAGCGGATGTCGACGCCGGTGATCATGCTGAGTGATTCGGATGGCGTGCAGGACCGCGTGCGTGGCCTGCGCGCTGGCGCGGATGACTTTCTGAGCAAG
>JAUYAJ010000588.1 GCA_030693565.1 Rubrivivax sp. | reverse complement strand
GCGGTGCGGGCGCTGGCGCTGGCGGCGCAGGTGCCAGGCTGGGCGGCGTCGGCGCGGTGACCGGCGCGGGCGGAATCGGAGCCGGCAATGCGAGTGCCGGCGCTGCGGTGAATGTTTCGACCGTCGACGCCAGCAGCGGCGTTGCCGCCAACAAGGGTGCAGGCGGCGCCGGACTGGGCGCGCGCGGCCGCGAGGCTGGTGTCGCGGGCGGCGGTGGCGCTGGTTTGACGGTGGGTGGCGCGGCGATCAGCTGAACCATGATCGGTGCGACCTCGAGCACGGCAGCGCGCACGCTGTCCAGCTGCAACACGGCCCAAAGACCCAGCATGTGTGCGCACGCTACCGCCACAACCGTCAAACGGCCTTCGGTCCGAGTGGCTTCGCCGCGGGAGACCAGCAGCGATCCCAGCGCGGGTGTGGCGCGGCGCAACGCAGTCTGAGGGTGAGTTTCGATGGCCATGGGGCGGTTGGATGTGTATGCTCATAATAACGCGAATGCGAATGATTCGTAACGAAGTTGTTGTGACAGTGCTCAATCGAGGCCGTGTGGGCACGGCCCTGGGCCTGAGTGAAGCGGCCCGACTTGCCGGCACGGACAGTGCGGGCAGGGCCGCGCCACGGCCTGGCGGCCATGGCTTTCGCCTGCCAGGAACAGCCCTCAGGGCTGCAGGTGTCCGCGCTCAGCCTTGCTCATTGCCCTTGGCCGGCCTGGCGCAGGCGTGACTCATGGCGTCACCGTCGTTCAGTCTTCGTCGTGAACCTGGTATTCGCTCATGAGTTGCTGCTGCATGCTGGGCGGCACGGCTTCGTAGTGGGAGTGCTCGATCGTGTAGCGGCCCTGGCCACTGGTCATCGCGTTGAGCCGCGACTGGTAGCCCGACAGCTCGGACATCGGCACCCGGCCGCGCACCACCATCGAGCCGGCCGCACCATTGGCGGTGCCGGTGACCAGGCCGCGCTTGGCCGCCAGATCACCGGTGATGTCGCCCATCGAGACATCCGGAGTGGTGATCTCGATGTCGACGATCGGCTCCAGCACGATCGGCCGCGCCTCGCGGATCGCCGCCATGAAGGCTTTGCGGCCGGCGGTGACGAAAGCAATTTCCTTGCTGTCGACGCTGTGGTGCTTGCCGTCGTGGACGATGACGCGCACGTCAACCACCGGGCAGCCGGCGATAGCGCCCTGGGCCAGCACCTCGCGCACGCCTTTCTCGACCGCCGGAATGTACTGGCCGGGGATGGTGCCGCCCTTGACCTGGTCGACGAACTCGAAGCCGGCGCCGCGCGCCAGCGGCTCGACGCGCAGAAAGACTTCGCCGAACTGGCCGGCGCCGCCGGTCTGTTTCTTGTGCCGGTGGTGGCCTTCGGCGGCGGCGCTGATGGTCTCGCGGTAGGCGATGCGCGGCGGCCGCGTCAAGACCTCGAAGCGGTGCACCTCACGCAGCCGCTCGAGCAACACCCGCAGGTGCAGCTCGCCCAGGCCGTAGACGATGGTCTCGTTGGTGACCGCCACATGCTCGACCTTCAGGCAAGGGTCTTCGTCGACCAGCTTGCCCAGGATCTCCCACATGCGCTGTTCGTCGCCATGGCGCTTGGGCTCGATCGCCAGCCCATGCACCGGCAGCGGGAAGTCCAGCGGCTGCAGACGGATGTGGTCGTCCTCGGCGGCATCGTGCAGCACGGCGTCGAAGTGCAAGTCGTCGACCTTGGCGACGGCGACGATGTCGCCCGGCAGCGCCTGCGTCACTTCGACGGTCTGCTTGCCTTGCAGCATGAACAGATGGCCAACCTTGAAGGGCTTGCGGCCGTCGCCGATGTAGAGCTGGCTGTCCTTGGTGACCGTGCCTTGGTGGACGCGGAAGATGCCCATCTTGCCGACATAGGGGTCGACGCTGATCTTGAAGACATGCGCCAGCACATGCAGCGCCGGGTCGGGCACGGCGTGCATCGGCTTGGCCTCGGCGCCCTCACCGCGCAGGAAGTCGGGTGGGTTGGCTTCACTCGGGTTCGGCAGCAGCTTGACGATGATGTCGAGCAGTTGCGGCACGCCGGCGCCACTGCGGCCGGAGACGAAGCAGACCGGGATCAGATGGCCTTCACGCAGCGCCTGCTCCAGCGGCGCGTGCAGCTCGGCGGCGTCGATGTCGCCGTCGTTGAGATAGCGCTCGACGAAGTCGGCGTCGACCTCGACCACTTGCTCGACCAGCGCCAGGTGGGCCGCGTCGACGGCGCCGAAGTCGCTGTGACCGTCGCGGTTGTAGAAGCAGTCGACGACGGAGGTGGCGCCGCCATCGGGCAGGTTCACTGGCAGGCACTCGCGACCGAAGGTGGCCTGGATCTGCGCCAGCACGGCGGGCAGGTCGACGCCCGGGGCGTCGATCTTGTTGACGATGATCAGGCGGTCGAGGTGGCGCGCAGCGGCGTGCTCCATCATCCGCACCGCCATCGGCTCAATGCCGCTGGCGGCGTTGATCACCACCGCCACGGTTTCCACCGCCTCCAGCGCTGGCAGGCTCTGGCCGAGGAAGTCGAGGCCGCCGGGGGTGTCGAGCAAGTGGATGCGGGCGCCGCCATGGTTGAAGTGCATCACCGAGGTGTTCAGCGAATGCAGCATGCGCCGCTCCAGCGGGTCGTGGTCGCTGACGGTGCTGCCGCGCTCCAGCGTGCCGGCGCTGTTGACCGCGCCCGACTGCAGCAGCAGCGCTTCGGCCAGCAGCGTCTTGCCCGACGCCGAGGCGCCGACCAGGGCCAGGGTGCGGATGGCCGCGACCTCTTCGGCGCCGTTGCTGGCGCCGCCGTTCGATGGGCTTGACATGGACGTTCCCCCTTGTCGTGATGCGCCGAGGCCGGCGCTGGCTGTGCAGCCGTTGTAAGGGATCGCAGGCGCCGGCACAAGAGCACAGGCCCCGGGCTGGCTCTGCTACCGTCGGCCCGGCCCCCACCATGCCCGTGCCGCCGCCGCTCCCGCCCCGCCTTGCCGCACCGCGCCGCGTGCTGCCGGTCATCGTGCTGGCGCAGCTGGCCGGCACCTCGTCGTGGTTTGCCGTCAACGCCGTGATGCCCGACCTGCAAAGCCAGTTCGGCTGGCCGGTGGCCGACGTCGGCACCCTGACCTCGGCGGTGCAGCTGGGCTTCATCGTTGGCGCACTGGTGTTCGCGCTGCTGGCGGTGGCCGACCGCTTTCCGGCGCGCCGCGTCTTCCTGCTCTGCGCGCTGCTGGGCGCGCTGTGCACGCTGGGCGCCGCGCTGTCGGCGGGCTCGTTCACCGCCATGCTGTGGTGGCGGTTGCTGACCGGCTTTTTTCTGGCCGGCATCTACCCGGTGGGGATGAAGCTCGCCGCCCAGTGGTTTCCGCAAGGCCTGGGCGCCGCGCTCGGCTTGTTGATCGCCGCACTGGTGCTGGGCAGCGCCAGCCCGCACGCGCTGCGCGCGCTGGCGGCGGACTGGCACTGGGTCACGGTTTTTCATGGCGTCGCGCTGGCCTCGGCCGCCGCTGGGCTGGCGGTGTTCGTCGCCGTGCCCGAGCCGCCGCACCCGCCCGGCCGCGTCGTCGGTCTTCAACTGCGCGCCTTGTGGGCCGCCGGCGCCGAACCGCGCGTGCGTGCCTCGGTGCTGGGCTACTTCGGCCACATGTGGGAGCTGTACACGCTGTGGGTGCTGGTGCCGGTGATCCTGGCCACCCGGCTGGCGGCGGGGCCCGCAGAGTCGTGGGCGGCGTTCGCCGTCATCGGCGCTGGCGCCATCGGCTGCGCCGGCGGCGGTTGGCTGGCGCGTCACTGGGGCAGCGCCCGTGTCGCTGCAATGCAGTTGGGCCTGAGCGGGCTGTGCTGCGCCGCAGCGCCCTGGCTGCTCGACGCGCCACTGCCGCTGTTTGCAGCCTGGCTGCTGGTCTGGGGCGTCACCGTCGCCGGTGACTCGCCGCAGTTCTCGGCGCTGACCGCCAGCAACGCCCCGCCGGCCTTGGTGGGCAGCGTGCTGACGCTGAGCAACAGCATCGGCTTTGCGATCTCCATCGTCAGCATCCAGCTCTTCGTCGCCTTGTCCGCCAGCGTGGCGCTGGGCAACCTGCTGCCCTGGCTCGGACTCGGCCCGCTGCTCGGCCTGTGGGCGCTGCGGCCGCTGTGGCGCCGACCTTGAGCGCGGGGCACCTGAGTGAGGGGGGCCGGCCGGCGCGGCGGGCCAAAACCCTCGACCTCACCAGAACATGGACATAGACTCGCCGGGCACGCCCAAGCCTCGGCTGGCGCGGCCCCGTTCATGTTGAGCGCTGCCCCCTGCCGATCCTGCGAGGTCCGCTGCAAGGAGATCCGCCCGTGATGAAACTATCGCCCCGCTTGCTCGTTGCCGCCGTGCTGGCCGCGCCAACCCTGGCCTCGGCTTTCGTGCTGGGTGGCACGACGCCCGGAAAATGGGGCAGCCCGGTGATGGGCACCGGCGCCACCGTGACCTGGAGCCTGATGGCCAGCGGCATCAGTTGCGCCTCGCCGACTGAGAGTCCAGGCTGCACGACCACAGCGCTGGCCAGTTTCATGCCGACCGGCTACCTGACCGAGATCCAGGCTGCGTTCAGTGCATGGTCGGCGGTGGCCAATATCACCTTCACCCAGGTTGTCGATAGCGGCCGCGCCTTCGATCATCCGCTGGCGACCAGCGGCAACATCCGGCTCGGTGGCCATGTTTTCGACGGCGCGGGCGGCGTGCTCGCCCATGGCTACTACCCGCCGCTGAATGGCACCACCGCGGCCGGCGACATCCATTTCGACGTTGGCGATACCTGGAAGGTCGGTGTTGCCGGCCCGGGTTTCAGCATCTTCCAGGTCATGGCCCACGAGATCGGCCATGCGATCGGGCTCGACCACACGCTGGTGCCCAACTCGCTGATGAACACCACCTACACGCTGGCGTTCCTGGGCCCGCAGGCCGACGACATCGCCGGCGCCCAGCACATCTACGGCATGCCGATCGCCATTCCCGAGCCCACCAGCGCGCTGCTGATGGCGCTCGGCCTGGCCGGACTGGTGCTGCGCCGGCGCGCCCAGGCTGGCTGAGCCGGTGACCTGGCGCCGCGGCTGGACCGGACTGCTGCTGGGCTTGGCGCTGCTGCCAGCCACCGCGATGTGGGCGGGTTTGACTGACGCTGAACTGCTGGCCCGATCCGACCTTGTCGTGATCGGCGAGTGGCAGGGCGCGGCCACGCTGGAATTGCCGCCACCGACGGGCGCGCTGACGCTGGGGGTGATCCGCGTCAATGAGGTCATCAAGGGCGACCCGGGGCTGGCCATCGCGCTGGTGCTGCAACCGGCGGCGGGCGTGCCGCGCTCCAGCAGCGACTTGATCTATCGCCGCGGCGACCGCGGCTTGTGGCTGCTGCGCGCACGGCCCGGGGCGGCCGGCCAGTTCCTGGTCGACCACCCGCAGCGCTTCGTCCCCGTGGCCGACACGGCCCGCATCGACGCCTTGCGCGCCGCGCTGGCGCGCCGCTGAACCGCCAACAACGCTACTGGAACGCGACCTCGGCAAAGCTGCGCAGCTTGCGGCTGTGCAGCCGCCCGGGCCGCTCTTGGCGCAGCAACTCGATGGCGCGCATGCCGATGCGAAGGTGCTGGTCGACACGCTCGCGGTAAAAGGTGTTGGCCATGCCGGGCAGCTTGATCTCGCCGTGCATGGGCTTGTCGCTGACGCACAGCAAGGTGCCGTAAGGCACGCGGAAGCGAAAGCCGTTGGCGGCGATGGTGGCGCTTTCCATGTCCAGCGCCACCGCGCGCGACTGCGAAAAGCGGCGCTCGGGCGTGCGCTGGGGCAGCAGTTCCCAGTTGCGGTTGTCGGTGCTGGCCACGGTGCCGGTGCGCATGATCTTCTTCAGCTCGTAGCCGCTGAGCTGGGTGACGTCGGCCACCGCCTGTTCGAGCGCGACCTGGACCTCGGCCAGCGCCGGGATCGGCACCCACAGCGGCAGGTCTTCGTCGAGCACATGGTCTTCGCGCACATAACCGTGGGCGAGCACGTAGTCGCCCAGCTGCTGGGTGTTGCGCAGGCCGGCGCAGTGGCCGAGCATCAGCCAGGCATGCGGGCGCAGCACGGCAATGTGGTCGGTGATGGTCTTGGCATTCGCCGGGCCGACGCCGATGTTGACCATGGTGATGCCGGCATGGCCGGGCCGCGCCAGGTGGTAGGCCGGCATCTGCGGCAGGCGCGGCGGTGCGGCGCCGAGCGCGTCGTGGGCTTCGGCGGCGAGCCCGGCGCGGCGCGTGATCAGGTTGCCGGGCTCGACGAAGGCGGTGTACTCGCCCGCCGGGTCGGCCATCAAGGCGTGGCCAAGCTTGACGAATTCGTCGATGTAGAACTGGTAGTTCGTGAACAGCACGAAGTTCTGGAAATGCTCGGGCCCGGTGCCGGTGTAGTGGCGCAGCCGCTGGAGTGAGTAGTCGACCCGCGGCGCGGTGAACAAGGCCAGCGGGTGCGGCTCGCCAGGCTTTGGCTCGTGGGTGCCGTTGGCGATGCCGTCGTCCATGGCGCTGAGGTCGGGCAGGTCGAACAGGTCGCGCATCAGCAGCCGCCGCGCCGCGCTCATAGAGCCCTCGATGTGGTCGTGCTCGGCGAACGAGAAGTGCACCGGAATCGGCTGCGAGCTGGTGCCGACTTCGAGCGCCACCCCGTGGCTGCTGATCAGCAGGCGGAACTGCTCGAGGTAGTAGTCGGCGAACAGATCGGGCCGCGTCAGCGTGGTCTCGTGGCAGCCGGGGCCGGAGACGAAGCCGTAGCTCAGCCGCGAGTCGGCGCGCGCCACCGTGCTGGTCTGCAGGCGCAGCAGCGGGTAGCAGGCGCGCACAGGGCCGGCCAGGTCCTCGCCGGCGACGAAGCGCTGCATGGCGCCCCGCAGATGGGCGATGCCGCTGTCGTAGATGCGGCGCACCTGCGCCAGCGCGGCGGCCGGGTCGTCGAAGCGGGCGGGGGCGATGTAGGCGGGGCTGAGCATGGGCCATTGTCGCGCTGGCAACCGGGTTGGCGACCGGATTGGCCGCCACTGGCGGCGCTTTTCGGCGCATCGGCGCTGGTGGCCAGGCGGACAATCGGGCGCGCTGATGGATCCAAACCCGACCCTGGACCTGGTCGCCCGCGTGGTGGCCTGGCACAACCGCGCCTTCTTCGCGCGCCGCATCACGGCGGCGCAGGTGCAGGGCATTGGCGTTGTCGCCTTGCCCTTTGCGCAGCCGGCCGGCGCGGCCGCGGCCGCGGCCGCGGCCGCGGCC
>JAUYAJ010000587.1 GCA_030693565.1 Rubrivivax sp. | reverse complement strand
TGCGTATTTCGGAGGAGCGTGACCGACCGTTTCGGCATCGTGACCGCCGAATTCGGGAGCGTGACCGAGCATTTCGGTGACGTGACCGGCGGACGTTTGGTACCCGCCTGAAGGCGGTCGCCGGCCTGTCAAGGGGCCCGGTGCTGGTGTTGCGTATGAACCACCGCGGCGGCATAGCGTCACGGCCTTTTGGCCGGAGCTTGGATGCCGCAGCAACGAATGGACATACGCATGATCAAGGACATCCTCAGACTCAAGTACAGCGCGGCGCTGTCACACGAGGCCATCGCACGCAGCCTCGGCATCTCCAAGGGCGTCGTGGCCAAGTACCTCGGCCTGGCCGGCGCCGCCGGTCTCGACTGGGACACGGCGGCCGAACTCGACGAGATCGGTCTCGAACGCCGGCTGCTGGGTCGCAGCAGCATCGAGACCCAGGTGGTCGAGCCCGACTTCGCCCGCGTGCACATCGAACTGCGCCGCAAGGGCCTCACGCTGATGCTGCTGTGGCAGGAGTACCGCGCCGCCTTTGAGGGCCGGCGCACCTGGGCCTACACCCAGTTCTGCGAGCACTACAAGGCCTTCGCCAAGACCTTGAAGCGCTCGATGCGCCAGCACCGGCGCGCCGGCGAGAAGCTGTTCATCGACTACGCCGGCTCGACTCTGGCGCTGGCCGACGGCTCGCGCGCCCAGGTCTTCGTCGCAGCGATGGGCGCGTCGAGCTACACCTTCGCCTGCGCCACCGCCGACCAGAGCATGCGCTCGTGGCTCGGCGCCATGGCGCGGGCGCTCAGCTTCTACGGCGGCGTGCCGCAGCTGATCGTGCCCGACAACCCGCGCTCGCTGGTCTCGGATGCCTGCCGCTACGAGCCCAAGCTCAATGAGACGGTGCGCGACTTCGCCCGCCACTACGCCGTCTCGATCCTCCCTGCGCGCCCCTATTCGCCCAAGGACAAGGCCAGCGCAGAGTCCGCTGTGCAGGTGGTCACCCGCTGGATCCTGGCGCGGCTGCGGCACGCGGTGCTGGCCGACGTGCACGCCGCCGACGCGGCGATCTCGGCGCTGCTGGCGTCGCTGAACAACCGGCCGTTCCAGAAGCTCGACGGCAGCCGCGCCAGCCTCTTCGCCACGCTGGACGGCCCGGCCTTGACGCCGCTGCCGGCGCAGCCCTGGCAGTGGGCCACCTTCAAGACGGTCAAGGCCCACATCGACTACCACGTCGAGGTCGAGCACCACCGCTACAGCGTGCCGCACGCGCTGGTGGGGTTGGAGCTGGAGGCGCGCGTCACCGACGCGCTGGTGGAGGTTCTGCACCGCGGCCAGCGCGTGGCCTGCCACGCCCGCAGCAGCCGGCGAGGGGGCTTCACCACGGTGGACGCGCACATGCCCGCGGCCCACCGCGCGCACAAGCAGTGGACGCCCGATCGGCTGATCCACTGGGGCGGTGGCATCGGCCCGAACACGGGTCAGTTCGTGGCCCAGCTGCTGCAGCGCTTCCGCCATCCCGAGCACGGCTACCGCAGTTGCCTGGGCCTGCTCAGCCAGGCCAAGCAATACGGCCCGGCACGCCTGGAGGCGGCCTGCACGCTGGCGCTGGAGCTGCGCGCCGGGCACTACCGCCATGTGCGCGACATCCTGGCCAACGGGCGCGACCTTGTCCCTCGCAGCGAGCCCGCGCCCGAGTGGGTGGCGCCTGTGCACGACAACGTGCGCGGCGCTGCGAACTACCACTGACACCACGGGTGGCAGAGGCAGCGCCAACGCCACCGATTCAACCGAATTCAAGGAACCGAACATGATGATGAACAACACCCTGGCCCAGCTGCGTGAGCTCAAGCTCGTGGGCATGGCCACCGCCGTCGAAGAACAACTCTCCAGCACCGCCAGCACGACCTTGAGCTTCGAAGAACGTCTGGCGCTGATGGTCGACCGCGAGGTGCACCAGCGTGCCGACAAGCGCCACGCGGCGCTGCTCAAGCGGGCGCGGCTGAAGTACCCGCAGGCCTGCATCGAGGACGTCGACGGCCGCGCCGGGCGCGGCTTCGAGCGGCCAGCGTTGATGAGCCTGGCGCTGTCGCGCTGGGTCGAGGACGGCACGGCAATCCTCGTCACCGGGCCCACCGGTTCGGGCAAGTCGTGGCTGGCTTGCGCCCTGGCGCAATACGCCTGCAGACGCGGGCAATCGGCGCTGTACCTGCGCGTGCCACGCCTGGCCGAGGAACTGCGCATCCTGCACGGCAACGGTGGCTTCACGCGCTGGCTGGCAGCCGTGGCGCGCACCGACGTGCTGCTGCTGGACGACTGGGCGCTGGCGGCCATGGACGGGCCCACGCGGGCCGATCTGATGGAGGTGATCGACGACCGCGCGGGCACGCGCGCCACCATCATCGCCAGCCAGTTGCCGGTGGAGCACTGGCATGCCTGGATCGGTGACGCGAGCATCGCCGACGCGATCCTCGACCGGCTGCTCTCGCGCAGCCACCGCCTGGCCCTGAAGGGCAAGTCCCTGCGGCCGCAACGGCCCGGTGCAGCCACTGGCACCATCGGCGGCAGCGACACCACCGACGCAGGGCACTGAGCAACGCCAGCCCTGTGGATTTGTGGACAGGCCCGCTGGCGCGGGCTCCCCGACTGAACGCCCAAGGGCGTTCACCTGTGGATGGCCGGATGGACAACCCTGCGGGTTGCCCACGCGCCCAACCACAGGCCGTCGGCTACCCACAAGCTCCACAGGGCCCCACCACGGGAGAAGGAGAAGCGCAAGCAATACCCCGCACGCCGCACAGGCATCGCCGGCCCGACAACGTCCGCCAAGGAGGCCGCCAACCAGCCCGCCCACACTCATTCCTACAATCTCAACCGCGCAACCCAGCACCGAGCCTCAGATCGGTCACGTTCCCGAAATCACCGGTCACGTTCGCCGAAATACGCAGCTGGCGAACGAACAGCCGAGCTACGAGATCCGCGCCGGCGGTGTGGCGGTGCTCGCCGCCGAAGGCGTCATGGCGCCGAAGGCAAACCTCATGTTCCAGATCAGCGGGGGCATCAGCACCCAGATGCTGACCCGGCAGATCGACGCGCTGGCGGCCGACACGCGGGTCCGGTCGGTGGTCTTCGCCGCAGACTCGCCCGGCGGCAGCGTGCTCGGAGTCCCCGCGGCTGTAAAGGCCATGCGCCGCCTGGCCGCCAAGAAGCCCACGGTGAGCGTGAGCGAGGGCAAGATGGCCAGCGCCATGTACTGGCTGGGCAGCGCGGCCAATGCCGTGTACATCGACGGCGAGACCGACATGCTCGGCTCCATCGGCGTCGTGCAGCGGCTGAGCTGGGACGCCGCGCCGCCCAACAGCCTGGAGCTGGTGCGCGGCAAGTACAAGCGTTTGTCGGTGAACGGGCAGCCACCCAGCGCGGAAGTGCTGGCGCACCAAGGGGCGCAGCTCGACTACCTGTACACGCTGCTGGTCGACGCGGTGGCAGAGCACCGCGGGGTCACTGGCGCCCATGCGCTGGAGTACATGGCCGACGGCAGAGTGTTCATCGGCCAGCAGGCAATCAAGGCGGGGTTGTCGGACGGCATCGCCACGGTCGAGGAAATGGTCGACCGGCTCGCCAAAGACCCAGAACCGTATCGCAAGCGCCCGCGCGTCGTGACGCCGTCGCCCGCACTGCGGGTGGCAGGTGCCGCCCCTGCTGCGGCCGCGCCTGGTGACCCGTGGCGGCGCACGCGTCGGGGCCAGGCCGATGCCGCCCGCGAACTGGCAGCGAGCAAGGGAATCGGTTTCGTTGAAGCCTGCAAGGTGCTGGGCATCGAAGCCATCGATTCACTGGCCGCCATCCCACAGACGGCGCCAGTGCCTGCAGCCGCTGTGTTGACTGCGCAAGACCGCGCCGATCTGGCCACCCAAGCGCGGCACCTTGCCGCACGCGAACGCATCGGCATAGCCGAAGCGTTCAAGAGGCTCGGCGTCACTCACTGCTGATGCCAGGCCAGCCCCGGTGCGCGCCGGTGCGCGCGCGCCATCACCTTCACTTTTGCTGGAGCAACCCATGAAATTTCCGAGGATTTTCTCGCAGGCACCGAGCGTGCCGGGCAGCTATGCCGAACGCTGCGCCGAGCAGATCGAGACCGGCAGCGGTGCCGGCGCGCTGCAGGGCCGGCTGTTGGCAATGCAGGCGACTTCCGCCGGCAACAGCCCCCGTCACAGGCTCATCAGGCGGCAGCTCGCCGAACTGGGCCGAGCTGCCGATCGCGTCGAAGTGAAGGCCGAGATCGCGCGCTGCGTGCAGATCCGCCGCGACGCCGTCGCAGCGAACAAGGAGGCACAGTCGGCGCTCAAGGCCGAATTGCAGGCCGCCCAAGCCATGGTGGTGCACCGCCAGGGCGTGCTGCAGCAGCGGCAGCAACGCGCTGACCCCGTGGTGAAGGGGGCTCAGCAGGCGGCCGCTGAGGCGCTCAGCAGTGCACATGCCCGCCTGACCGCCACGCAGGGCGAGCTCGAGCGAGCGGAAGCCGGCGGCGATGACGCCGCGGCAATCGATGCCGCCCGGCGCCTGGTGGAGGCCAGCCGGCAGGCCCAGGACGCGGGTGCTGCAGGCAGGACGCCCGAAGCGCTGCGCGCCGCCGTCCTGGTGACCCAGGTCCGAGAGGCCAGGCAGGCCACGGAAGAGGCCGAAGTGGCGGTGGCTGAGGTCCGCCAGCGGCTGCGCAGGTGTGATCTCGACGCTGCGCTGCTGGCCGCTGATGAAGCCGCCGCGCAATACGCGGTGGCTTGTGCGCAGGTCTTGCACGCCAAGGAGGCGGCCGGGCTCCAGGTTCGGTTACCGCAGTGGTGGACGCTGCCCAGGCTGACCGTGGCTGACCCCGACCGCGTGCCTTGCGCCAAGGGGTGGATCGACGGCTTCAGTCCGAAGCTGCCCGAGAGCGTCATCGTGCGGCTATCTGGCCAATTCGGCGAGGTCGACATGTCGCAATTCGAGGTCGATCCGGCCACGCTTTCAGCCGCGCACCCGAGCGCTGACGCTGCGGCTGAGGTGGCAGCGAAGGCCGTGGCCTGACATGGTGCTCGCCAGGCCTCGGCGTGCCCGGTATCGAGGCCGCGGCATGGCGCGCACCGTCACCCGGGCGCCGGCGGTGAGCAGCTTGGCCAGGCTTGCCAAAGCCGGCCGGCGCGCTGCGTGTGAGGCGTGGGCACACAGCTGCAGCACGCCGATGGGTTCCCAACCAACGCAAGGACTTCAGCATGGCTGAGCCGAAGATTCGATACGACATTGAAGCGCGCGCCACTGGCGCTGAAGATGTTCAGCGGCTGGTGGCTGAGCTGGCGAAGATCGACGATGCCATCGACCCCGTTGCCGCGCAGCGCGCGCAGGAACTGGCGGCCCGGCTGCGCGAACTGGGCCAGCAGCAGGCGGCCATCAAGAGCTTCGTCGACCTGAAGGGCAAGACCGAAGAGGCCCGCGGCGCGCTCGACCAGGCGCAAGACGCGGCGCAGAAACTGGGGCGCGAGCTGCGCAGCGTCGAGCAGCCCACCCGAGCGCAAGCCGGGCAGATGGAGAAGCTCAAGGACGCGGTGCGGGACGCCAAGGTCGAGCTCCAGGCGCAGACCGGCGCCCTGGACAATGCCAGGGCCGGCCTGACGCGGCTGGGCTTGTCGAGCGACCAGGTCGCCACCTCGCAGGGCAGCATCCGCACGGCCATGCGGGCCACCGCGCAGCAGGCCGACCAGGTGACCGAGCGCTACCAACGCACCGCGGCGGTCTCCGTCGCCAGTTCGGCCACACAGGTTCGTGCTCAAGACGAGGTGAAGGGTGCGCTGGAAGGGCTGGGGGACCAGTTCCGCAAGCTCCAGTCGCTGGCGGCCTTCGGCATCGGTGGCGGTGTCTTCGGCAGCCTTGTTCGGGACGTCTCCCAGACCGCCGAGGCGTACACGAACCTCGCCGCCCGCGTCAAGCTGGTGACCGGTGAAGGCGCCGCATTCGATGAAGCTTTCCAGGGAGTGTTCGACGTTGCCACGCGCACCAATACTGCGGTGGAAGAGACGGGCACGCTGTTCGTCCGCCTGGCCGAGGCCGGCAAGCAGATCGGCGTCTCGCAGCGTGACGCGCTGGCGCTGACCGAGAGCATCAACCAGGCCGTCCAGATCAGCGGTGGCAGCGCAGATTCGGCCAAGGCGGCCATCACCCAGCTGATTCAAGGCCTGCAGTCGGGCGTACTGCGCGGCGAAGAGTTCAATTCGGTGATGGAACAAAGCCCGCGGCTGGCCACGGCGCTGGCCGAAGGGCTGGGCGTCACGACCGGCGAGTTGCGCAAGATGGCGCAGCAGGGGCAGTTGACGTCGGAGACCGTGATCGGCGCCTTGCAGGGGCAGAGCGCGGCGGTCGCACGGGAGTTCGAAAAACTGCCGCCGACGGTGGGCAAGTCGCTGCAGAACCTCAGCACCGAGTGGACCCGCTACGTTGGCGAGGTCGACAAGGCCAACGGCATCAGCCAGGCGGCCGCCACCGCGATCCTGGCGCTGGCGCGCAACCTGGACACGGTGGGCGGCCTGCTGCTCGACGTGGGCCAAGGCGCCGCGGCCCTGGCCGCGATCAACCTGGCCAAGCACTTTCTGGGAATGGCCCAGTCGGCCGCCGCTGCTGCGGCGGCCAAGACCGCCGAGACCGCTGCCACTGTTGCCAACACGGCGGCGCAGGCCGCGAACACCGGCGCCGTCGGGGCCAACACGGTCGCCAAGGCCTTGAATGCCGCCGCGACGCGGGATGCGGCGCTGGCCCAGAACACCGCCACGGCCAGTGCGGGCGTGGCGACTGGCAAGTTCGCAGCACTGTTCAAGACGCTGAAGACCTTCTCGGCCGTGGGCATCTTGGCCAACGCCAAGGACATCGGTACCGCCATTGGCGAGGGCATTGCCAGTCTGCGGGGATATGGCGATGCGCTCGATGAAACCGCACTCAAGGCCCGCGCGGACGCGGACGCATCAAGGGCCAACACTGCCGCAAAGGCCGAACTGGCCCAGCAACTGCTGAAGGCAGAGCAGGCCACGCTCGGGCTCACGGACGCGTCGAAGAAACTGGTTGCCGACTTTCAGGAGGTCACCAAGAAAGGCGAGAGTGTTGACGCAGCCATCGACAAGCTGAGCAAGAGTCTTCAGCTGGGCAATCTGCGCGGCATTGCCGACGCCGGCGCGGCCCTGGCGGCGCTGGGCAAACAAGGCGAGTTGAGCGCCGAACAGGTGCAGAGGGCCTGGCAGCAGGCCTTGAGCGGGCGCGACCTGGGTGCCTTTGAAGTGCAGGCCCGCGCCGCATTCGACAACTCGGCCCAAGGCGCCGAGCGGCTTGCCGCTGCACTGAAAGGCGCCGTGGCCGAAGCCCTGCGCCGAACCGGGCTCGACGTGGCCGAACTGGGCTCAGGCATCAGCACAGCCGCAGTCAGCGCGCTGAACGACTTCGACTTGCTGGCGCGCAACGTCAAGCAGCTGGGCAAGGAAGGCCTGGACACCGGCCGCGCGCTGTCCGTCAGCCTCAACAAGGCCTTGGAGGCGGCCGCCACGGAGCGTGCAGTCGGTGAAGTCATCCGCCGCTGGGAAGAGCTTGGACACAGCGGTGTCGTCACCGGAGAGCGGCTGTCCGAAGGGCTGGAAAAGGCCCGCCGCAAGCTCGACGACCTGAAGACCGGCATCAACAGCGTCGACGAGGCCATGCGCCTGTTCGGGCTCAAGAGCAAGGCCGAACTCGACCGCACTGCCGACAACTTCCGCCAGGCCTGGGAACAGATTCGCAGTGACGCCACGCTCACGCTGGAACAGAAGCAGCAGGCCTTCAAGCGCTACGCCGATGCCGCCATCGCGGCCAACGGCGGGGTGGTCAGCGCCCTGGTGAAAGCGCAGGCCGAGACCGTCAAGCTCAAGGTCGAGACCGACGACACCGGCAAGGCCGTCGTGCGCACCTACGCCGAGTCCGAGCAGGCTGCCGAACGGCTGACGGCCCGGTTCAAACAGGCCGGCGACGAAACCCGGCGCGTGGGCAAAGCGGCTGAAGAAACGAGCGTGAGCTTTGCACTGCTCACTGTCGAGGCCACCAAGGCCGGCGATGCCATGGTGCAGGCGGCCAACCTCGGCGGCAAAGCCTGGGCGGCGGCCGCCGCCAAGCGCAACGCCGCTGTCAAATCGGAGCTGACCTGGGAAGGGCGAAAGGCGGACGGCTCGCTCGACCCCAACTACGTGGGCAGCAGCGGCGGGTCGACCTATACCCCGCCGCCGGACACCAGTGGCGACTGGGTATGGCAGGCCACCAGCAGCCGGCCAGGTGGCGAGTGGGTGCGCACCGCGGCGGCCACGCAGCGCCTGGCGGCCGAAGGGTCTGCCAGGACGCGGCAGATTGCAGACGCTTACCAGCAGGCCGGCATACCCGTGCCCAAGGGCGGTGTCTCCACCTACGCCACCCAGCTGCCCGACGCCGTGCGCGCCATCCTGGCAGCGCAGGGCTACACCACGCCGACCGGACCCACCGGCGCACCCGGCAGGGCATTGACGGCGCCTGCGCCGCAGGCCGCACCGGCGCCGGTCGCGGGCTACTCGATTCAGATCACCGTGGGCGGCAAGAACTTCGGCGTCATCGCCCCCGACCGCAACACCGCCGAAGGCCTGATCCGCGAGCTGGAAGAGGCATTCCGTGCCGCCGGTGGCGGGTGACCCAACCATCCAACCAAGAAGGGAAACGATCGATGGATCCTCACACTTCACAGCCCGACGCAGAGCTGGGTGCCGACCCTGCTGCGACGGACCGAAACCGGCCCTGGATGCAGGTGTCCGTCACCCCCAGCGGCTTCGTGCTGGTGCCCGTGGTCGACCTCAGCCTGATGCGCGCCAGGGCCATCGAGGTCGAGAACATTCTCTTCGTCAGTGGCCAGGTACACGAGCTGACGCAGCCCGCGCGCACGGAGCTGCTCGACCAGGCGGGCCGCAGCGTGACCGCCATCGCCAGGCAGCTGGGCGCGTGGGCCAACGGGCAGGGCGGCGCTTGAGGCCCTCGATCGGGGGGACACCCCTCTCACGGGTGGGGTGGGGTCGTGGTGCTGGAACGCTTCCCCACGAAGGGGGAGCGATGCGCCGACATCGGGTGCCGAACGCGGCAAGGCCGCTGGCCTTCAACTACTGTTTGCGTTGGCGCGCGGCCGTGCTACATTGCCGACGCCCCTGCACATCAGGGGTCGGGTTTGGAAGCCCGGAAAGCAAAGGCGCGCGGCCGCCTCAAGAGCGGCCATTTTTTCGCGTCAACGCCTTGGCTCCGTTTCTACGGTGGTCCAGGGCGGGGGAGCCCTCGGGCTCGCCGGTACCTTTGCTCCGGTCTTCCAACCCCGCTTTGGGCCGCCACCCTCGTTTGGAAGCGTGGGTTGCGGATTCGTACCGCAGCAAAGGAGCCAACACCATGGCTGGTCAAACCCTTGGCGCACCCGCGCCCTCTTCTCCCCTTCCGCCCCCCGTTCCCAAGCGTGCGCCCTACCTGGTGCCCACGTCGACGCGCAAGCGCCGCAACCACGGCGTCTTCATGCTGGGCGGCCAATTGGCCTGCGTCTACAGCGCGCGCAGCGCCACCCGCTGCTACGGCGTCAGCTTCGAGCTGGGCGCCGGCACGCTGACCCTGGCCAGCAGCATGACGCCGGGCCAGGCCCGCGCCATGGCCAGCGCACTGACGGCCGCCGCAGATGCGGCGCAGGCCATGCAGCAAGGGAGGGTCGAGGCATGAAAACGACCATCACGATCGAGGTCGACAGCGACCGCTTGTCCCACGTCGAAGACTCCTACCTCGCCGCGCTGTGGCACGCGGCCCAGGCCAACGGCGCGCCGAGCAACGACGTCGACGCGGCCGACCTGGCCGACAGCATCGGTGTCGAGATCATCCGCCGCTGGCTCGGCGCCGCGCCGGCCATGCTGTACGAGCGCCGGATATCAACGCACTACTTGCACATCCTTCAGCAGCACGGCTGCTGGACCGGCCCAGGGCGGACCTGGCAGCCCACGAGTGCCGGCAACGAGCCGAAGGCAGCCGAAGCCGTGCGCAGTGGGGGTGTGCGATGAGCGCCCGCGGCGGCGCTGCATCGGCCGTACGCGATTGCGGAGCCTTGGCAGAAGAACTGTTCGACACGCAAGCCCTGTTGCAGGGCCTGGATGCCCGCCTTCTGCAACTGGAAAACGAAGGGGGTCTGGAAGATTTCCAGGGCTGCATGCTGCGTCGACAGGTGAGCGTGATCGAGGCCCGTGTGGCGGCCGTTTGCGCCCAACTATTCAACTAGACGGCATCGCCCGTCGCAACCTGAACAGGAGTCGAATGATGAAGAGCCTTGAACAACTCTGCGCGCTGCCGCAGGCAGGGACTGCCTTGCTGGTGGCGCACCGTTGGCTTGCCCATCAGCCCAACACGGGTGCCACGGCTTTCGAGCTGCTGGCGTCGTTGCGAGGAATGGCGGCGCTCGCCGACGAACTGCCGTCGACGCTTGACGCCATCGCGGCCAATGACGCGCGATCACATGCGCTGTTGTCTGCGCTTGGCGCGATGGTCGCGATCGGCCGACTCGAAGCAATGTCGAAGTCACTGGGCCTGCCCCTCAACTTGCCACAGGAAGTAGTGGACAAGTTTCAACTCTTGCTGCGCAAAGCGCGCGGCGAAGGAGGTGCAGCATGAGCAACGGCCTTCACTTCACCTGCGTCAGTTGCGGTGACCATTTACACGGAGCCTATGTCTCGCTGTGCCGCAACGTAGAGCGCACTGACGCCATCAGCGAGTTTGCCGTGGAGACGACTGTCTCCGACAGCGAACAGGTTGGCACCTGGTGCCTTGGCTGCGGTGAGACGGGTGCAGCTCAGCGTCTGACGGAACGCGGTATCGCTGTGATTCCCGCGGAGACCGACCCGCGCGACCGACTGTGCTCGCGCTGTCATGGGCCGATCGTCTGGAACGCGGACTGGCATGTGGCTTACAGCATCAATGAAGAACTGATCGAGGGGGGCTCGATTTCAGTGGTCGAGGCTCGCTCTGTGTCGCCGATCTGCAGCGCGTGCGATAAGCAAGTGGGTGCAGCATGAGCCGCGCTCCAAGCGCCGGCGTCGTGCGCGACGTCCAGGGCGCTGCGACATGAGCGCCGGCAGCCCGGACCAGCGCCAGGCCGCCGGGCCCTTGTTGCTGGCCCACGAGGTGGTGCAGCTCGCTGCGCTGCTGCCGGGCCCCGACAACAGCCACCGCAGGGCGCTCCAGGAGGTGCACCGGGCCATCGTGCCATGGCGGCTTGGTCGGGCGGCTGAAGCCGACGTGCGCGTTGAGGTGGCCGCGCTGTCATCCGCGGCCTTCATGCACGAGCTCGACCTGGGGCGCCCCGAGTGCTGGATGCTGGGCCTGGTCTCGGCGCTGCTGGGCGCCGGTGTCGGAATCGATCTGCCGGCCAGCAGGGATGGGCCCTCTCGGGCGGCGACGGGCGACCTGGCCGAGGTGGTGGCCAGGCAGCTGGTGCACACGTTTGCCGAGGTGGCCCGTACTGCGCCAACGGCGCTGCCGCTCGGCGTCAGCCCCAAGCTCTACCGCGTTGTGGGCGGCGACGTGGCCAGGCGTATCGAGGCCGCCGCCGCCGTGGCCATTCGCAAGACCTTCGGCACGAAGGAGCGGCCGCAGTGAAGCAGGGGCCGGTACAGCGCCAGGTCACGCCCGATCTGGTGCGCCAGGCCCTGGGGTGCACCCCCGCCGACATAGGCCACGATGAGCGCGTGCGAATCGCCTTTGCGGTGTTCGATGGCATCGGCGATGCGGGCGAGCAGATATTCCTTGATTGGGCCGCGGCGCGCAGCAAGGCTGACACGGCCGAGGACCGAGCGGTCTGGAAGAGCGCGCGCAAGCCCGGCAAGGTGCGGGTGGGCACCTTGTTCGGCATTGCCAAAGACCGCGGCTTCAAGTTCCCCGACGGTGGCGCAGCGACCACCGCCCCGGCGCCGTCGCCGGCCGAAGCCGAGCGCATGGCCGACCTGAAGCGGCGCCAGCGCGAGGCGGA
>JAUYAJ010000584.1 GCA_030693565.1 Rubrivivax sp. | reverse complement strand
CTAGTGTGGTGTTGCACGCTATTCGGCACATAAAACCGCGTCTTTGGCCCCGTGGCGTCGTTGCAAATCCTCGCGATACCACGGGGTATCGCTCCGGTTTGCGCCTAGCCACAGGACCAAATCCATCGGTTTTCTTAAGTGCCTCACAGCGTGCAACACCACACTAGGCGCATCGGCCCGCAGGGCGCCAGCAATGGCATCCACATCGGCGCTGAGCACTTGCTGTACCAGGCTCTCGTAGGTTCCGTCGACGATCTGGATCTCGATGTTGGGATGGATGGCGAGAAGGGCGTCGACCGCTTGGGGCAAGAAGGTCTTGACGGACAGCGGCAGAACCCCGACGACGATACGGCCGCGAATCTCGCCTTTCCAAGCGGCGAGGTCGCCTTCCATGGCCTGGACCTCGGCGATCGCCAGCTTGACACGCCGCAGCAGTGCCTCGCCGGCCGGCGTGAGCCTCGTTGCGGACATCAGCTTGTAGAAGAGGAGAGGGCGAGGTCGCTGGTCATCGTTGCCGCTTGACTGGTGGTTGACAGATGGAACTACATCATCAACGGCGTGTGCGTATTGCGAGCAGGCCGGGCCCCGGCAGCCACGACCGGCGGCTGTCTGGCCACGCATCTTGGCCGCCAACAATCGGGTGGCCAGTTCGAGCCGCTGGCTGTCGCGGCTCGACCCTGAAGAGACACTCGCTGTGCTGATCTCGGCGCCCCGAAGCGGCCGGTCGGACCCGTACCGAGGCCCCCGAAGGTGGCCCCGCAGCGGAGGGCCCCCATGGGCAGGCAGAACTCCGGGCGATTGAGGCGCGGGACACGGCTTGAGACCGTGCAGGCTCACCACTTCGGGAGCCTCGCGTGCAAGCCATCGGCCGGCAGCCCCAGCGGGCGCCGGATGGCGCCCCGGTCCACTACGAGCGACACCGCCCGGAACAGACCACGCTGCACCGCCTGGTGCAGCAGCACGCCGCAACCTTCTTCGCTCAGGCCAAAGACGCTGCCGGCGCCGATCTGCCGCAGTTCGTCAAGGACGAGTTCGACGCGTTCCTCGAATGCGGCATCCTGGCCCACGGCTTCCTGCGCCTGCGCTGCGGCGACTGCGGCCACGACAAGCTGGTCGCGTTCAGTTGCAAGCGGCGCGGCTTGCAACCAGTACACCCAGTTCCTGCAGCAAAGCCGCGTCGACTCGCGGCTGGTCGAGTTCCGCGAGCCGGCCGCCGACGGCAGCCCCGGACGGCTGAAGATGGTCTCGATCGTCGACGTGCTCAGCGACGGCATCTCGGCCGTCTACACCTGCTACGAGCCCGAGCCGGGCACCAGCTGCGGCACCTACAGCGTGCTGTGGCAGATCGAGCAGACGCGGCTGCTCGACCTGCCCCATCTCTATCTCGGCTACTGGATCGCACAGAGTCCGAAGATGGCCTACAAGGCGCAGTTCCGGCCGCACCAGCGGCTGGTCGACGGGCGCTGGCAGGACACGGACTGAGCGGCGCGAAGCCTGGCGTCAGAGCACGGGCGCCAGCAGGTAGGCCGCGCGCGAGGCAACGCGCAACCACCACCGCTTGCCGCTCAGGTCCTGGGGCCTCATCTCGTGCGCGCCGGCGAAGTCGTGCGCGTATTTGGCCGCCATGCGGGAGGCGAAGTCGCGGTCCGCCACCCAGACCGTGACCTCGAAATTGAGGCGGAACGAACGGTTGTCCAGGTTGACGGTGCCGACCGCCGCCGCGTCGTCGTCGACCAGGATGGTCTTGCAGTGCAGGAAGCCGTCGTGGTAGCGGAATACGCGCACGCCGGCGTCCAGCAGTGGCCCGAGGAAGGCGTAGGCGGCGAAGTACAGCAGCGGGTTGTCCGGCTGCTGCGGGATCAGCACGCGCACGTCGACGCCGCGCAGCGCGGCGAGCTTCAGCGCCGCCTGCACACCCTCGTCGGGCACGAAATAGGGGCTCGCGATCCAGACGCGCCGCTGCGCGCTGGCCAGCGCGTGCTGCACCATCAGGCTGGCGGTCTCGAAGCGGTCGGCCGGGCCGCTGGGCAGCACGAGCACCGGCACGCCGTTGTCGTGCGCAGGCGCCGGGCGCCAGTCGAGGTCGAGGATCTCGCCGGAAGCCCAGTGCCAGTCCTCGATGAACGCAAGCTGCAGCGCGAACACCGCCGGCCCCTCGAGCTTCAGGTGTGTGTCGCGCCAGGGGCCGATGCGTGGGTCGCGGCCCAGGTACTCTTCGCCGACGTTGAAGCCCCCGGCCCAACCGCTATGGCCATCGGCGACGACGATCTTGCGGTGGTTGCGGAAGTTGAGCTGCAGACGGTTGCCGGTGCCGCGCGTGGAGTGGAAAGGCCGCACCTGCACGCCGGCCGCGACGAGCTCGTCGAGGTAGCGCCGCGGCAGGCGGTAGCTGCCGATCTCGTCGTAGAGGAAGTGAACCGCCACGCCGGCGCGCGCCCGCTCCTCCATCACGCGCTTGAGCTCGCGGCCGATCGTGTCGTCGCGCACGATGTAGAACTGCACCAGCAGGTGGCGCTGGGCTGCGGCCATGCCGGCGAACAGGCTGGCAAAGGTCGCGTCGCCGTCGATCAGCAGCTCGACGCGGTTGCCGCCGAGCAGCGGCAGCTTGGCCAGGCGCTCGAGCGCCGGCAGCAGATGCCGCGTCGCGGGCGGCGCCTCGCTGTGGGCGTGCACGCCCGCCATCTTGGCCTCGAGCGCGTGGTGCAGCCGGTTGTCGACGTCGCGCCGGCCGACCACGTAGCCCTGGAAGCGCGCGCGGCCGAAGACCCAGTAGGCGGGCACCGCGACGTAGGGGAAGGTGCTCAGCGAGACGATCCAGGCCACCGCCCCGGGCGCGGTGCGGCTGGACATCAAGGCGTCGAGCGACGAGGCGATGCCCAGCAGGTGGGCCAGCACGACGCCGGTGACGATCCAGCGTCGCCGGTGTCGTGTGCCGCGGCCGACTCCGCCGGAAGCTTCGCTCACGACCGGGATCCCCGGCCTTGCCGAACCGTAGCCGCCATCGTGCGCTCGAGCGCCGGCTGCGACACCGATGGCATTGGCCAGCGGGTGCTCGCTGCCCGGGTCCAGGGTCGCGGCCTGCCGACGGGCACGCCGATGTGCCCGTCAGCGGCGGGCGCGGTGCAGAAGGGCTCGGCAGCACCCATCCGGGACGTGGCGAGGGATATCGAGCGACGATGGTTCATGGTGCTTGTCTCCGCGGTGCGGCCCACACGCCGGTATCCCGCCTGTGGCCACTGGCTGCTTCCGAACAGGAAGAGCGCGCCCAACAGGGCGCCCGTCGCGATCGGGACATCGCCCCCCCGTGCAGTGGATCGCCGCGAAGGCTATCTCGCCCGGACGTCCGGTTTCCCATAAGGTGTAAAGGGGGATGTGGGCGAACTCCCACGCCAGACTCCCATGCGTCATGACAGCGAGATAACGCCGCATGGTGGAGAGCCAGCCTCCCGCGGAGGGACCATGCCGTGCGGCCCATCCGGCTCTCACGGTTCGACGCGAAACGGGATCGTGGCCTGCCCGTCCGGCGTTTCGAGCCGGAGTTCCCATCGGCCCGCCATGGGCAGGATGCCGGAAGCGCTGAAGTCCCCCCTCCCGCGCTCGACAGGTGGGGAACGACCGGCAACATCGTGTGCTCCGGCATGGCGAGGACGAGCGAGACCGGCCCCAGGGTTCGACCTTCGCCACGGTCAGCACTCGGCTGGAACGTTACCCTGAAGCGGCGATCCGGTGCCACCTGCATCTGACCGATCGCACTGCCGCCTCCAAGGTCGGTGCGGAACGCGAGTGGCGCCGCCGCCGACACGACGGGCACCTCCTCGCGCGCCAGAAACGGAATGCTCGTCAGCCCGAGCGTCAGCCCGAGAAGCGTCACCACCAACACGATGGGCAGGGTTCGCCCACGCATGCGACCGCAACGGGACGAGAGACCTGCGGGTCGTGCCGTCATGAGTCGAAACCCACCGCCACCCTGTGGTTGCCGATGTTCGTTCCGACATCGGCAACACCAGGCAGCCTCTTGATGGAGGTCGTTACGAGCCCTGCGCAGTGATCGCTGCCCATGCCGGGGACGACCAGATGCGCGATGCGCACGGTCGCCTGGTCAAGGGACGCTCGTGCCGTGTTGTCGCTCATGGCTGTTCCCACCTCGTGCTGTTCGATCACCCGGGCCCCTGAGACGGCGAGACGGCGCGAGGGCATGCGACCCGAAACACGAGCGCGGCCGCAGCCCACAGGACCTGGTTGGCGTCGACGCCGACGACCGGTGCGCGTTCCCCCGGACGCACGCGCGGCCGGTCACCGACGTGCATGTCGGCGCGCGGCAGGTCGTGCACGCCGCTATCGGCGTCGATGCGGTGCGCGGTCACGCCGGCGCCGCACCGAGTTCCCACACCCACGCCGGGGGCAGGTTGTGCCACACGGCGCGCCGGCAGCGCCATGCCAGCGGCGACGCCGCCGAAGTCTCGAAAGGCGCCCGCGGCTGGTACGTGTACTGCACCAGCCGCCGGCGCGGATCGGCGAGCAAAAACCGCTCGATCGCCGCGCACGTGCGCTGGTGCCAGTGCGGCGGCAACGAGCGAAAGGGCAGCGACGACACGAGCACAACGACTTGCGATGCGGGTGGCGCCATCTGCGTCAGCATCTCGTCGGCCGAGGTGCAGCGCACGTCGATACCGGGGAATCGACGCCGCAGCCTATCGGCCCAGCGCGCATCGATCTCGACCGCCACCAGCGGCCGCATGCCATGCACTTCAACCAATGCGGCGGTGACGGCGCCGGTGCCGGCGCCGAGCTCGACGACCAGGTCGGCGCCCCGCGCGGCCAGCGCCATCGCGTGTGCGAGCCGGCGCGACGACGGCGCCACCGCGCCGACCATGCTGTGCCGGGCGAAGGCCTGCCAGACGAAGTTGCCGGTCACTTGTCGCAGGCGCCGGCCGCGGCTCAGCCGCCACAGGCGCTGGAGCAGGCCCGCAGGCTGCGTCGCGCGGGCACGGGTCGACGGCGATCGCGGCTTGTCGTTCACGTCGTCTCCTGGCGGCCACCGCGGCGGCGATCATGCGCGGGACGCAACGCGGCGGGCGCGCCGCGCTGCCCTCGCACCCGGACCGGCCGATCTGTCAAGGTGTCATTCGCGCACGGACGGCTCGCCGCTGCGCGAGCCGGCGTCCAGCAACGCCTTGCGCTGCTCGTACTCCTGCGGCGTGATCTCGCCCGACGCCAGCCGGCGCTGCAGGATCTGCCGTGGTGTCTCGCGTGGTCCGGCGTCGCGCCGCAGCAGCGCGGCCACGAGTCCGACCGCCGCCACGACCAGCAGCACCCAGATCACGAACATCCACCCGCTGCCGTGCATTGCGGGCATCCAGCCACCATCACCGAACATCATGGAAGGGTCTCCTCGTTCAGCGGGCAAGCGCCGCCCGCCGGTTCAGCTCGTCGTGGAATGCGCGCTCCCGGGCCGGCCACTGGGCCTTGATCCACGACAGCACGGCGACGATCTCGTCGTCGGCGAGCACGCCGGCGTAGGCGGGCATCGCCGACCGGTGGTCCGGCAGGCCGGCCGCCTGGGCGACGCCGTGCTTGACGATCGCGAACAGCAGGGCGTCGTCGTGGTGCCAGGTGTGGCCGCTGGCGTCGTGCGGCGGCGCCGGCAGCAGGCCGTCGGCGCCGAGAGTCTGCCAGTCGGGCTGCCCTTCAAGCCGCGCGCCGTGGCAGGCCGCGCAGTG
>JAUYAJ010000568.1 GCA_030693565.1 Rubrivivax sp. | reverse complement strand
AGCGTGCCGCGGCGCGCCGCCGGCTGGCGCGGGCCGTTCGCTGCGTCGGCCAGGAAACCGGCCAGCTTCAGGCGCTGCGCTTCGCCGCCGCTGAGCGTGGGCACGGGCTGGCCCAGGCGCACGTAATCGAGGCCGACGTCGACGATGGGCTGCAGCCGCGCCACCACCTCGCGGTCGTTCTGGAACCAGTGCGCGGCTTCGGCGACGGTCAGCTCCAGCAGGTCGGCGATGCTCAGCTGCAGCGGGCCGCGCAGGATCTTCACGTCCAGGATCTCGGCGCGGTAGCGCCGGCCGTCGCAGTCGGGGCAGCGCAGGTAGACGTCGCTGAGGAACTGCATCTCCACATGTTCGAAGCCCGAGCCCGTGCAGGTCGGGCAGCGGCCGTTGCCGGCGTTGAAGCTGAAGGTGCCGGCGGTGTAGCCGCGCTCGCGCGCCAGCGGCAGGTCGGCGAACAGCTTGCGCAGTTCGTCGAAAGCGCCGACGTAACTGGCCGGGTTCGAGCGCGCGGTCTTGCCGATCGGGCTCTGGTCGACGAACACCGCTTCGCTCAGGAAGTCCATGCCGAGCAGGCGCTCGTGCGCGCCCGGCGTCTCGGTCGGCTTGCCGAAGTAGCGCGCCAGCGCCGGGTAAAGCACGTCCTGGATCAGCGTGCTTTTGCCCGAGCCGCTGACGCCGGTGACACAGACCGGGCGCTGCAGCGGCAGCTCGACGCTGACGCCGCGCAGGTTGTGCTCGCGCGCGCCTTCGAGCACGAGCTTGGGCGTGGATTCGGCGACGAGCCGGCGGAACCCCATGCTGACCTGCTTGCGCCCGCCGAGGTAGGCGCCGGTCAGCGTGTTGGCGCTGCGCGCCTCGTCGGGCGTGCCGTCGAAGACGATCTGGCCGCCGCGCTCACCCGGGCCCGGGCCCATGTCGATCAGGCGGTCGGCGGCCAGCATCACCGCCGGGTCGTGCTCGACCACCACCAGCGTGTTGCCGGCGTCGCGCAGCCGGTGCATGGCCTGGACGATGCGGCCCATGTCGCGCGGGTGCAGGCCGATGCTGGGCTCGTCGAGCACGAACATGGTGTTCACCAGCGAGGTGCCCAGCGCCGTCGTCAGGTTGATGCGCTGAACCTCGCCGCCGCTGAGGGTGCGGCTTTGGCGGTCCAGCGTCAGGTAGCCCAGGCCGACCTCGCACAGGTAGCGCAGCCGCGTGCGCACTTCGCCCAGCAGCAGCGCCAGCGCGTCGTCGAGCAGCGTCGTCGGCAGGCTCAGGCCGTCGCAGAAGCGCCGCAGGCGCTCGATCGAGATCTGCATCAGGTCGTGCAGGTGCAGGCCGGGCAAGGCTTCGAGCTGGGCGCGTGTCCAGTCGGCGCCGACCGGCAGCAGGCGCTCGGTGGCGGGCAGCACGGCGTCGGCATCGGCTTTCGTACCCAGGCGCCACAGCAGCGACTCCAGCTTCAGCCGCGCGCCGCCGCAGGTGCTGCAAGGCGTGTAGCTGCGGTACTTCGACAAGAGCACGCGGATGTGCATCTTGTAGGCCTTGCTCTCCAGGTAGCCGAAGAAGCGGCGCACGCCGTACCACTGCTTGTTCCAGTTGCCGGCCCAGTGCGGCGAGCCTTCGATGACCCAGTCGCGCTGCGCCGCGGTGAGCTGGCTCCACGCGGTGTCGCGCGGGATGCCGGCTTCACCGGCGTACTTCAGCATGTCGTCGTGCGCGTCTTTCCAGGCCGGCGTGTGGAGGGTGCGCACGGCGCCGTTGCGCAGCGTCTTGCGCACGTCGGGAATGACCAGCCCCATGTCGACGCCGATCACGCGGCCGAAGCCGCGGCAGGTGTCGCAGGCGCCGTAAGCCGAGTTGAAGCTGAACATGGCCGGCTGCGGGTCGGCGTAGCGCAGGTCGCTTTCCGGGCAGTGCAGGCCGGTCGAAAAGCGCCATTGCTCGCCGGCGTCACCGACGTAGACGTTGAGGCGGCCGCCGCCGCGCTTGAGCGCCAGCTCGATGGCTTCCATCACCCGCACCTTCTCGGCGCCGGCCAGGCGCAGCCGGTCGGCGACGACGTCGAGCTGCTTGACGCTGTGGTGGCTGGCGGCGGCCTTTTTCTTGCCCGCCGCAGCCTTCTTCGCTGCCGGCGCGGCGGCCAGCGGGCGTTCGACCAGGCGCTCGGCCTGGACGCGGGTGAAGCCGCTGGCGGCCAGCCACTGGTCGCGCTGCTCGTCGCTGGTGTCGGCCGGCAGTTCGACCGGGAAGGTGAAGACGCAGCGCGGGTCACCGGGAACTTGTGGGCCCCCCACCCCCCGAGGGGGCCCGCCTTCTTGGGGCGGCCCGGCGAAGGCGGCCGCACGCTGCCGCAGCTCGGCGTAGATCGTCTCCGGCGTGTCGTGGCGCACCGGCAGCGCGGTCTGGCGGTCGAACAACTGGGCGGCGCGCGCGACCAACAGCTTCAGGTGGTCGTTGAGCTCGGTCATCGTGCCGACCGTGCTGCGGCTGGTGCGCACCGGATTGGTCTGGTCGATGGCGATCGCCGGCGGCACGCCGTCGACGCGGTCCACCGCCGGGCGGTCCATGCGGTCGAGGAACTGGCGCGCGTAGGCGCTGAAGGTCTCGACGTAGCGCCGCTGGCCCTCGGCATACAAGGTGTCGAAGACCAGGCTGGACTTGCCCGATCCGCTGGGCCCGGTCACCACCGTCAACTCACCGGTGTGGATGTCGAGGTCCAGGTTCTTCAGGTTGTGCTGGCGGGCACCGCGGATGTGGATCGAGCCGGACATGGAAGGCCTGCGAGCGGGGCGGAACCGGGCATTCTAGGAGGCCGCCGGGCGTTGCGGCGGCGCCGCCGTCCTGCCCTGGCCGCGCCCGCTTTCTGCCACTGAAGCGCGCATGACCGCGAAAGCAGCGCCGGGCGTGAACTCTGCGCGTGCGTTTGTGCGCAGCCGCCGCCAACCGGCCTGCACGGCGCGGGAGCGCAACAACATACTCGTTCGCAAGCGGGACAGCCCCGCGAAAAGGCATCGATTGCAAAGCCTCCTCAACCGTTCACGCCGCTCGAACTCAGGCAACCAATCCAAGCATGACCACGAACGCTGCGCGGCCTGACGGCGTGCGCCGCCCTACCGGCCAAGCGGCGCCGCCGTCTGGCCAATCCCATCCCAACGAACCACGCCAACAAAGGAAAAGATGAAACACAAACTGTCGAGATCGACCCTGGCCTGTCTGCTGGCCGCCAGCGCGGCCAGCGCCGGCGCCGCCGTCGTGCAAACCACCGGCACCGGCTCCGCCGTGCTGCAGGTGACGAACAGCGTGAACTTCACGGCCAACACCAGCATGCTCAGCACTTACGTCGAAGACGGCATGCGGCTGGCCTCCACCGGCAGCACCAACAACAATGGCTGCGGCTATGCCGGCTGCAGCTATCACGTGGGCTTCTACCCTGGCTTCTCCGGCAACTACATGTACACCGTGGGCCAGAACGCCTATGTCAGCATGCGCATGGCCGACAACTCGGACTTCTTCGCGATCGAGTTTGCCGCCGGCAGCGGCGTCAGTTCCAGCAGCATCTTCGGCTACTGGCAGACCTTCAACAACGCTGCGATGACCGGCGCGGGCAACTTCACCACCGCGGGCGTCCAGGTGATTGGCCTGGCCGACAGCGCCGGCTTCGACGAAGTGCGCTACTTCGCCTTCGGCAGTGCCAACCTGCAAAGTGGCTACAGCGGCGCGGCGGTGGACAACATCCGCGTCGGCCGCTCAGCGCTCAGTTCAGCGTCGACGGTGCCCGAGCCCGGCTCGCTGGCGCAGGTGACCGCGGCCATGCTGGGTGGCGTGGTCGTGCGGCGGCGTCGAACCGCGTGACGGCGCGCGGCTGAAAGCGGCGGCAGCGCGGCCGCCGTGCCACGGCGGCCACGCCTTGCCAAGCCGCTCAGATCAAGTCTTCGATGACCAGCCGGTGGTATTTCTCGGCGGTCAGCGCGCCGTGGCGCTTGGCGACCTCGGCCACCGTCGCCGCCTGCTTGGGCTCGGGCGCGAAGACGACCAGCCAGCTCGCGCCTTGCTGCGCCAGCTGCTGGTAGCGCCGCATCAAGGTCAGCTCGTAGCCGAAGCCAGCGAAGTTGCTGGTGTGCTGCAGCATGCTCGCCATCTCGGCGCGCTCTTCGGCGGCGCTGTATTCGAGGATGTCCTCGGCGTCGAAGCCGGCTTGCAGCAGGTCGTGCACCACCGCGATGGCGCACGCCTCATCCGGCAAGCCGACGACGGCATGGCCGACCGGCTTGAAGGCACCGAACGACTGCGGATGGTCGCCTTTGGTCAAACGTTTCAGGGCCATCGTCGAGTCCTCCGTCAAGCTGGAGCAGCGAGTCTAGGCCGGGCCCGGCAGATTCTTCAATGCCTACAGGGAGACCCTGTCGCGGTCTGCGACAAACAGCGCGGCGGCTTCAGCCACACGCTCGCCAAAAGCGAAGGCCGTGGCCAGGTCGCCGGCCACCATCTCGTCGGCCGATGCGTCGGAAGGCGTCTGCGTCATCAAGCCGCTGTAGCCGCCCAGGTTGTTGATGTCGTCGCGCGTCGCCGCCTTGTGGTTGGGCGCCTTCATGCCCATGCCGGCCCACAGCATGCCGTGCTGCTGCGACAGCGTGAACATGTAGTTCAGCGTCGACAGCTTGTCGCCATTCAGCGTCGCCGAATTGGTGAAGCCGGCGGCGAGCTTGTTGCGCCAGGCCTGGCTGTACCAGGGCTTGCTCGACGCGTCGGCGAACTTCTTGAACTGCCAGCTGACGCTGCCCATATAGGTGGGTGATCCGAAGACGATGGCGCGCGCCGCCGCCAATTGCTCCCAGCCGCCTTCGGGCAAGTTGCCTTCGGCGTCGATGGCCAGCAGCGTGCCGCCGCCGCCCGCAGCCACGGCTTGGGCAACCTTCTGCGTGTGGCCGTAGCCGCTGTGATAAACGATGACTGTCTGGTTCATGCTCGATCTCTTTCGGTGGGTAGGGAGGAGGTGGCGGCTGCGCAGCGGCTCAGGCCGAGGCGGCGCGCCTGGCGTCGATGCTGGCCGGACCGGCGCCCAGCGAAAAAACGAACAGCAGGCCGCCGACAATCGACAGGTTCTTCATGAACATCAGCTGCTGAACGAACTGCTGATCGGCAGCAGCGGCCCAGAAATTGTGGAACAGCACCGAAGCCAGCAAGGTGAACAAGGCCAGCGCGAGCGCGGCCCAGCGGGCCTGGAAGCCGATTGCCAGCGCCAGCCCGCCGACGACTTCGAGTGCCGCGGTCAGGAAGGCCAGCACTTGCGGCATCGGCAAACCCTTGCTGGCGATGTAGCCGGCGGTGCCGCCGAGGTCACCGAATTTCGAGAATCCGGCGAGCACGAACATCAAAGCCAGCAGCACGCGGGCGATGACGACGATGGGTGCGTAAGTCTTCACGGTCAATCCTTCGATGGTTGGGGGTGGGTGCGGCCTTCAGCGCGCCAGGTCGAACACCAGCACTTCGGCGTCGACCCCGGCTTCGAGCCGCAATGCCGATTCGCCGTCGAGCCGCGCCGCGTCGCCAGCTTGCAGTGGCTGGCCGTTGACCTGCAGCGCGCCGCGCACCAGGAACACGTAGGCCAGGCGCTGCGGCTCGAGCGCCAGTTCGGCGCGCTCGGCACCGTCGAAAAGGCCGGCGCGGATCGACGCGTCGGCGTGGATGGTCACCGAGCCGTCGCCGCCGTCAGGCGAGGCCACCAGGCGCAGCGCACCGCGCTTGCTGGCAGCGTCGAAGTGCTTTTGCTCGTAGCCGGGCGCGATGCCGTTCTGGCTCGGCAGGATCCAGATCTGCAAGAAATGCGTGGTCTGGTCGCTGGCGTGGTTGAACTCGCTGTGCATGACGCCGGTGCCGGCGCTCATGCGCTGGACGTCGCCGGGGCGGATGACGCCGGCCTGGGCGGCGCCGGCCTGGCCGTTGCCCATGCTGTCTTTGTGCGCCAGCGCGCCGGACAGCACGTAGCTGACGATCTCCATGTCGCGGTGGCCATGGGTGCCGAAACCGGTGCCCGGGGCGATGCGGTCTTCGTTGATGACGCGCAGGTTGCCCACGCCCATGTGCGCCGGGTCGTGGTAGTCGGCAAACGAAAAGCTGTGGAAGCTGTTGAGCCAGCCGTGGTCGGCGTGGCCGCGTTCTTGGGACTTGCGCAGT
>JAUYAJ010000208.1 GCA_030693565.1 Rubrivivax sp. | reverse complement strand
CAGCCCGAAGACCAGCGTGAAGCCGCTGGCGACAATGAAGTTCAGCGACGCCAGCGTCAGGCTGTTGAGCAAGGTCATCAGGTAGAGGCGGGGATTGTCGACCAGCGCCCAGACCGAGAAGACGGCGATCGGGCCGCCGATCAGCAGCCACAGTGCGAGCCGATTCCTGCTGCTCATAAGGCAAGCTCCCGGCTGTTGAGGGCGTTCCGAGTGCTGCGGTACAGGGTTGTCCACGGCGGCGGGCGGTCGGCGCTTGCGACGAACCGACCGACCGCCGCGGTGGGCAACCCGTGTTCAACGCCCGAGCTGTGCGCGAGCGCGGCCTTGACGGCCCTGAGGAGAACGACCGAAGGTATCGACCGACTTCCGTGCCCCTGCGGTGACTGCCCGTGGTGCTCGCCTTTCGAAGGCCCCAGTGAGACCCGCAGCCTGCAGGGTGCCGGAAGGCCACGACGGGCCCCAAGATGTAGCGCCAGGCCGAGCAAGCTGGAGCGCCTGTTTATGAGCTTCCCGCCGCGCCTTCCGACACGGGCAGTCATACCGCAACTTCCAGGAGTCTGTCCATGAGTACCGATGTATTCGCTGGCCTGGACTGGGCCGTGCACACGCATGCGGTGTGCGTCATCGACGGCGCGGGCACCGTGCTCGACCGCTTCGAGATCGCCCATGACCGCGAGGGCCTGGCCGAGCTGATGCGTCGCCTGGCACGCTTCGGCGCGAGAGTGCGCATTGCTATCGAGCGTCCGTCGGGCTTGATCGTCGATGCCCTCGTCGAGGCCGGTCATCACGTCTTTCCGATCCATCCCAACGCCGTCAAGGCCAGCCGCCCGCGCTACCGCAGCCACGGCGCCAAGAGCGATGCCTCGGACGCCTATCTGCTGGCCGATTTGCTGCGCACCGACGGTCACCGCTGGCGCGAGTTGTCGCCGCAGTCCGATTCGATCCGCGCATTGCGCGCGCTGGTGCGCTCGCGTGACGATCTGGTGGCCACCCGGGTGGCGTTGGGCAACCAGCTGCGCAGCACCCTCGAGACCTTCTGGCCCGGTGCGGCCTGCATCTTTGCGGACATCACTTCGCCCATCGGCCTGGCGTTCTTGAAGCGCTATCCCTCGCCCACCTCGGCCGCCAAGCTGAGCGAGGCCGCCCTGGGGCGCTTCTGCCGAAGCCAGCACTACAGCGGGCGGCGCAGTCCTGCAGAGTTGCTGGCGCGACTGCGCAGCGCCGCAGCGGGGCTGGCTGGCCCGCACACCAACGAGGCCGCCGGGCAACTGGTGCGCTCGATGGTGGCTGTGCTGCTGCCCTTGGTCACGCAGATCGCCGAGCTGACGCGCCGCATCGAGCGCTTCGTCGAGTCGCTGCCTGACGGTCAGATCATCATGTCCTTCCCGCGCGCCGGCCACGTCTGCGCTGCGCAGATCCTGGCCGAACTGGGTGATGTGCGAGAGCGGTTCCCCAGCCTGGATCAACTCGCCGCCGAGGCTGGTGCGGTGCCAGTGACCTACCAATCCGGCAAGACCCGCAGCGTCGCATTCCGCTGGGCCTGCAACCACCGCTTGCGCCAGGCCATCACTTGTCTGGCCGACAACTCGCGGCACGCCAACGCGTGGGCGCGCGGCATCTACACGTCGGCCCGTGCTCGAGGCTGCGATCACCCGCACGCCATACGCATCCTCGCCAGAGCTTGGTTGCGTGTCATCTGGCGTGCTTGGACCGACCGCAAGCCGTATGACCCCGCGCTCCACATCAGCGCCCAATTGCTCGCTTCCGGCGAGGGAGGTTGACCCAGGATGTCTCACTGGACTACTGTCCGCACTGCGTGCTGCGGAATTCGCGCTTGGGAGCGGCCCGGCGCGCTCATGCAGCCCGCCCCCAACTGCGCTGATCAGCCGCCTGCGGCGCCTTGGCGAAGACGCCGTCTTTCATCACCGCCAGCAGCCGCTGGGGATCGCGCAGCATCGCCAGGTTGGCCAGCGGGTCGCCGTCGACGAGCAGCAAGTCGGCCAGGTAGCCTTCCTGGATCAGTCCGAGGTCGTTCGGGCGCAGCATGATCTGGCCGCCGTACAGCGTCGCCGAGCGGATCGCCTCCATCGGCGTGAAGCCGAGGTATTTGACGAAGAACTCGAGGTCGCGTGCGTTCTGGCCATGCGGCGTGAAGGCGAATCCGTAGTCGCCGCCCGGCAGCACGCGCACGCCGCGCTTGTGCATCGCGCGCAGCGACTCCAGCGCCGCGTCCCACTCGATCTGGTAGCCCATCGCCGTCGCCTTGGCCTTGGTGATGCCATAGGCCTCGGCCTCGTTGAGCATGGCGTAGAGGATGGCCAGCCCGGGGGCGACGAAGATGCGGTCGCGCGCCTCTTCCAGCAGGTCCAGCGTCTCGGTGTCGGTGAAGCTGGCGTGGTAGATGACCTGGATGCCGTGGCGCAGCGCCTGCTTGACGCTGGCCGCCGAGCGCGCGTGGGCGGTGCCGCGCTTGCCGCGCATGCGCACCTCTTCCATCGCCACCGCGACCTCGGCGTCGGTCATCCAGGTCGTATCGGCCGGCGAATCGGGGGTGAAGTTGTCGCCCGACAGGTTGAGCTTGATCGAGTCGACACCGTACTTGAGGAACATGCGCACCACCTTGCGCATGTCCTCGGCGCCGTTGACGTTGACGCCGAAGCTGAACTCCGGGAACGGCAGGTGCGGCAGCGTCTCGTCACCCAGGCCACCGGGCACGGTGATCTCCTGGCTGGCTGCGAGATAACGCGGGCCGGGGATCTGGCCCGAATTGATGGCGTTGCGGATGACGACGTCCAGGCGCGGCTTGGCGCAGGCGGCGCCGACGCACGAAGTCCAGCCCGCTTCCAGGTACTGCTTGGCGACGCCCCGGCACCACAGCACATGCTCTTCGAGCGGCATGGCCTGGATCGCCGACAGCGTGGCCGCGTCGTTCCACGAAAAATGGGTGTGCGCTTCGCACATGCCGGGCATCAAGGTGGCGCCGCCGCCGTCGATGACGGTGGCGCCGCCGGCGGCCATCGGCGCCGTCGAGCGGCCGACCGCCTGGATGCGATTGCCCTGCACGCGCACGCTGCCGCTGTAGGGGTTGGCACCCGAGCCGTCGAGGATGCGTACGTTGGTGAACAGGATCTCGTTCATGTCGCCCCTTTCATGCGGCCCAGCGCGTGCTGCGGCTGGCGCGCAGCGGCGGCGCGCGGTGGAATTCGCCGTCTTTCATCACCGCCAGGATGCGGGCCTTGTCCTGCAGCACCGTGATGTCCGCCAGCGGGTCGCCGTCGATCAGCAGGATGTCGGCCAGAAAACCTTCGCG
>JAUYAJ010000557.1 GCA_030693565.1 Rubrivivax sp. | reverse complement strand
GCTGCGCCGGGGCCGGGCTCGGGCGCAGCGGTCGTCATCGCCGGCCCGGCGTCAAGCCGCTGCGCCGACCGGCAGGCAGCTGCAGAACAGGTTGCGGTCGCCGTGCACGTTGTCGATCCGGCCCACCGGGCTCCAGTACTTGCGCGCTTGCAGCCCCGGCATCGGGTAGGCCGCCTGCTCGCGCGTGTAGGCATGGGGCCAGTCGGCTGCCAGCAGCGCGGCGGCGGTGTGGGGCGCGTTCTTCAGCGGGTTGTCGTCGCGCGGCCAGGCGCCGGACTCGACGCGGCGGATTTCTTCGCGGATCGAGATCATGGCCTCGCAGAAGCGGTCGAGCTCGACCCGCGGCTCGCTCTCGGTGGGCTCGACCATCAGTGTGCCGGCCACGGGGAAGCTCAGCGTCGGGGCGTGGAAACCGTAGTCGAGGTGGCGCTTGGCGACGTCCTCGGCGCTGATGCCGCTGGTCTTTTGCAGCGGCCGCAGGTCGAGGATGCATTCGTGGGCGACACCGCCGCCGCGGATGCCGGGTGCATGGCTGCTGTAGTGGACATCGAAATGACCGGTGAGCCGCGCCGCCACGTAGTTGGCCGACAAGATGGCCAGTTCGGTGGCGGCGGTCAGGCCGTCGGCGCCCATCATGCGCACGTACATCCAGCTGATCGGCAACACGGCGGCGTTGCCCAGCGGCGCGGCCGAGACCGCGCCCACTGGCGACACCACGCCGGTGGCGGTGTGGTGGCCGGGCAGGAAGGGCACCAGGTCCTGGACCACGCAGACCGGGCCGACGCCGGGGCCGCCGCCGCCATGCGGGATGCAGAAGGTCTTGTGCAGGTTCAGGTGGCTGACGTCGCCGCCGAACTCGCCCGGCGCGGCGACGCCGACCAGCGCGTTCATGTTCGCGCCGTCAACGTAAACGCGGCCGCCGTGGCGGCGCACCAGCGCGCAGATCTCGCGCACGTTGCGGTCGAAGACGCCGTAGGTGCTGGGGTAGGTGATCATGATCGCCGCCAGCTCGGCGGCGTGGCGCTCGCACTTCAGGCGCAGGTCGTCCATTGCGATGGCGCCGTCGGCGTCGCACTTCACGACCACCACCTTCATGTCGACCATCTGCGCGCTGGCCGGGTTCGTGCCATGGGCTGATTCCGGGATCAGGCAGACGGTGCGCTGCAGGTCGCCGCGCGACCGGTGCCAGGCGCGGATCGCCAGCAGGCCGGCGTATTCACCTTGCGAGCCGGCGTTGGGCTGCAGGCTGATGCCGGCGTAGCCCGTGGCCTGGCTGAGCCAGCCGCACAGCTGGGTGTTGAGTTCGGCGTAGCCAGCCAGCTGCGCCGCCGGGGCGAAGGGGTGGATCTGGGCGAACTCGGGCCAGGTGATGGGAATCATCTCGGCCGTGGCGTTGAGCTTCATCGTGCACGAACCCAGGGGAATCATGCTGCGGTCGAGTGCCAGGTCCTTGTCCGACAGGCTGCGGATGTAGCGCAGCATTTCGGTTTCGGAGTGGTGGCTGTTGAACACCGGATGGGTCAGGAAGGGGCTGCTGCGGCGCAGCGCCGGCGGGATCAAGGTGTCGATGCCGTTGGCGTAGCCGGCCAGGTCCGGCAGCGCCTGCCCGGGCATGGCGAACCAGGACCAGATGGCGGCGATGTCCTCGCGCGTCGTCGTCTCGTCGAAGCTGACGCCCACGTGGGTGGGCGAGACCCGGCGCAGGTTGGCGCCGGCGGCGACAGCGCGTGCCAGGATGGCGTCGGTGCGCGCGCCGGTGTCGACGGTGAGGGTGTCGAAAGCTTGTGCGCCCAGCACCTGCTGGCCCATCGCCTGCAGGCCGTCGGCCAGGATCGCGGTGAAGGTGGCCACGCGCTCGGCGATGCGGCGCAGGCCTTGCGGGCCGTGGTAGACGGCGTACATGCTGGCCATCACCGCCAGCAGCACCTGGGCAGTGCAGATGTTGGAGGTGGCTTTCTCGCGCCGGATGTGCTGTTCGCGCGTCTGCAGCGCCAGTCGGTAGCCGGGGTTGCCGTGGACGTCGATGCTGGCGCCGACCAGGCGGCCCGGCAGCTGGCGCTTGAAGTCGTCGCGGCAGGCCATGAAGGCCGCGTGCGGGCCGCCGCAACCCATCGGCACGCCGAAACGCTGGCTGTTGCCGATCACGATGTCGGCGCCCCATTCGCCGGGCGGCTTGAGCAGCGTCAGCGCCAGCAGGTCGCTGGCGACGATGAAGGCCGCCTGTTTGCCGTGTGCGAGCGCTACGCAGGCCGCCATGTCGTGGACCAGTCCGGTGCTGGCCGGGTACTGGGCGACGACGGCAAAGCAGTCGTGCTCGGCCAGCAGCGCCGGCACCATGCCCACGTGCACCGTCAGCCCGAGCGGCTCGGCCCGGGTCTTGATGACTTCGATGGTTTGCGGGTGGCAGTCCGACGCCACGATCACGGTGTTCGACTGGCTCTTGACGCTGCGATGCGCCAGGCTCACCGCTTCGGCGGCGGCGGTGGCTTCGTCGAGCATCGAGGCATTGGCCACCGGCAGACCGCTGAGGTCGCAGACCAGGGTCTGGTAGTTGATCAGCGCTTCGAGCCGGCCCTGGCTGATCTCGGCCTGGTAAGGCGTGTAGGCGGTGTACCAGGCCGGGTTCTCGAGGATGTTGCGCTGGATGACGCCCGGCACATGGGTGCCGTGGTAACCCTGGCCGATGAAGCTCCTGAGCACCTGGTTCTTCGCCGCCAGGCGGCGCAGCTCAGCCAGCGCCTGGGCTTCGGTGGCGGGCGGGGGCAAGTCCATCGGCCGCGCGCGCGCGATGTCGGCCGGCATCACGGCGTCGATCAAGGCGCGGCGCGTAGCGGCGCCGATCACCGACAGCATGTGCGCCTCGTCGGCGGCGTCGGGGCCGATGTGGCGGGAGCGGAAGGCGCTGGCGCCCTCCAGTTCGGCGAGCGTGGGCAGGGCGGGCATCGGCATGGCGCTGGGGTTCAGAGGGTCTTGAGCAAGGCGTCGTAGGCGGGCGGGTCCATCAGCTGGTCGAACTCGCCCATGTCGGCGACGCGGACCTTGAAGAACCAGCCATGGCCCATCGGGTCGGTGTTGGCCAGCGCCGGGTCGGCCTTGAGCGCTTCGTTGATCTCCACCACTTCACCGGACACCGGCATGTAGAGGTCGGCCGCGGCTTTCACCGACTCGACGACACCGGCGACATCGCCTTTCTTGTAGGAACGACCGACCTCGGGCAGGTCGACGAAGACCACGTCACCGAGCGCGTCCTGCGCATGCAGCGTGATGCCGACGACAGCGGCTTCGTGGTCTTCGATGTTGATCCATTCATGGTCGGCGCTGAACTTGGTGGTCATCTAAGGTCTCCGGGGGCAAGGTGGCAGTGAAGGGGTGTGGCAATTCAGCCGCGGTGGTAGTGGTGCGGCGCAAAAGGCATCGGCGTGACGCGCATCGGCAGCCGCTTGCCACGCACTTCGGCATAAACCTCGTGCTGGGCCTGGCTGTGGTCGAGCGGCAGGTAGGCCATCGCGATCGGCTTGTCGACGCCGGGCGCCAGCGTGCCGCTGCAGACCTTGCCGAGCCGGCGGCCGTGGCTGTCAAGGATGGGCGTGCCTTCGCGCACCGGCACACGTTCCAGGCCGACCAGGCCGACACGTTTGCTCGGCGCGCTGCCGGCCAGGTGGGCGGCGATGACGTTGGCGCCGGGGTAGCCGCCGGCGCGTGCGCCGCCTGGGCGGCGCACTTTCTGGATCGCCCACGACAGGCCGGCTTCGACCGGGCTGGTGGTTTCGGTGATGTCATGCCCGTACAGGCACAGCCCGGCTTCGAGCCGCAAGGTGTCGCGCGCGCCCAGGCCGGCGGGTTTGACCTCGGGCTGGATCAGCAAGGCTTCGACCAGCGCCACCGCCTCGTTGGCGGGCACCGAGATCTCGAAACCGTCTTCGCCGGTATAGCCCGAGCGGGTGACGAAGCAGCGGATGCCGGCGAGCTCGAAGACGCCGCCGGTCATGAACACCAGGCCGGCGACGTCGGCGTTGAGCCGTGACAGCGCCGCCACCGCCTGCGGGCCCTGCAGCGCCAGCAGGGCGCGCTCGGGCATCGGCACGACGCGGCAGCGGTGGCCGATGTGCGTCATCAGGTGGCGGATGTCGGCTTGTTTGCAGCCGGCGTTGACGACGAGGAACAGGTCGCCGAAGCCCGCCGCCGGGTCCGGGCGCGTGACCATCAGGTCGTCGAGCAGGCCGCCGGCGCTGTTGGTGAAGAAGGCGTAGCGCTGCTTGCCGACGCCGAGGTCGACCAGGTCGAC
>JAUYAJ010000554.1 GCA_030693565.1 Rubrivivax sp. | reverse complement strand
GTTGCTGCCAAAGCCGGTGCGCACCAGCTTCTGGAACAGGTAGGCCTCTTCGTTGCTGCCTTTGGCCGATCCGAAGCCGGCCAGCGACTTGCCGCCATGCTGGTCGCGGATGGCTTTGAGCTTGCCGCCGGCGAAGTCCAGCGCTTCTTCCCAGCTGGCTTCGCGGAAGACGTCGAGCACGCGGTCCGGGTCCATCACGAAGTCGCCGCGCTTGGGGGCGTCGGCGCGGCGAATCAGCGGCGTCGTCAGCCGCTGCGGATGGCGGGCGTAGTCGAAGCCGTAGCGGCCCTTGACGCACAGCCGCCCCTGGTTGGCCGGGCCGTCGCGCCCTTCGACGTAAAGGATCTGGTTGTCTTTGACGTTGTAGGTGAGCTGACAGCCGACGCCGCAATACGGGCAGACCGACTCGACCTGCTTGTCGGGCACCGCCAGCGCCACGTCGTGCGCCGGCATCAGCGCGCCGGTCGGGCAGGCCTGCACACATTCGCCGCAGGCCACGCAGGTGGACGCACCCATGGCGTCGTCCATGTCGAAGACGATCTTGGCGTTCTCGCCGCGGAAAGCCAGGCCGATGACGTCGTTGACCTGCTCGTCGCGGCAGGCGCGCAGGCAGCGTGTGCACTGGATGCAGGCGTCGAGGTTGACCGCCATCGCCGGGTGCGAAAGATCAGCCGCCGGTTGCACGCGGGCCTGGAAACGCGGCTTGCCGACACCGAGCTTGGCCGCCCATTGGTCGACCTCGTTGTGGCGCGTGTAGGCGGTCTCGGGCATGTCGGCCAGCAACAGCTCGAGCACCAGCTTTTGCGACTTGACGGCGCGCTCGCTGTCGGTCGTCACCTTCATGCCGGCGCTGGGGTAGCGGCAGCACGACGGCGCGAGCACACGTTCGCCGCCGATCTCGACCATGCAGGCGCGGCAGTTGCCGACTTCCTCCAGCCCGGGCTTGTAACAAAGGTGGGGGATCTCCACGCCTTCGCGGCGTGCGATCTCGATCAGGTTTTCGTTGATGCGGCCGCTGACGGTCTTGCCGTTGAGCTCGAAGCTGACGACGGGTGCGTCGAGCTGCGCCGCTTCGTTGCGCGTGATCGCGTTCATGTCGATTCCTTCAAGCCCAGTTCCTGGGGGAAATACTTGATGACGCAGTCGACCGGGTTGGGCGCGGCCTGGCCCAGACCGCAGATCGAGGCGTCGCGCATCACCGCCGACAAGTCTTCCAGCAGCGGGATGTCCCACTGCGGCTTGGCGATCAGCGCCGACGCTTTGGCGGTGCCATTGCGGCACGGTGTGCACTGGCCGCAGGACTCGTCGGCGAAAAAGCGCATCAGGTTGCGCGCCGCGTCGACGGCGCGGTCCTGGTCCGACAGCACGATGACGGCGGCCGAGCCGATGAAGCAGCCATAGGGCTGCAAGGTGTCGAAGTCGAGCGGGATGTCGCCCAGCGAGGCCGGCAAGATGCCGCCCGAGGCGCCGCCCGGCAGGTAGCCGTAGAAGCCGTGGCCGTCGGCCATGCCGCCGCAGTGTTCGGCGATCAGCTCGCGGATGGTGATGCCGGCCGGCGCCAGCTTGACGCCGGGGCTCTTCACCCGGCCCGAAACCGAGAACGAGCGCAGACCCTTGCGGCCGTTGCGGCCTTGCGAGGCGAACCAGGCGCCACCTTTTTCCAGGATCTCGCGCACCCAGTACAAGGTCTCGAAGTTGTGCTCCAGCGTCGGCCGGCCGAACAGGCCGACCTGGGCCACATAAGGCGGGCGCAGCCGCGGCATGCCGCGCTTGCCTTCGATCGATTCGATCATCGCCGACTCTTCGCCGCAGATGTAGGCGCCGGCGCCGCGGCGCAACACGATCTCGGGCATGCCGGGGTAAGGCGGCGCGGCGCGCAAGGCCGCCAGTTCGGCTTCGAGCAAGGCGCGGCAGCCGTGGTACTCGTCGCGCAGGTAGACGTAGATGCGGGCGATGCCCACCGCCCAGGCGGCGATCAGCATGCCTTCGATGAAGCGGTGCGGGTCGCGCTCGAGATAGACGCGGTCCTTGAAGGTGCCGGGCTCGCCTTCGTCGATGTTGACCGCCATCAGCCGCGGCGCTGCTTCGCTGCGCACGATGCGCCATTTGCGCCCGGCCGGAAAGCCCGCGCCGCCCAGGCCGCGCAGGCTTGAATCTTCCATCGTCTTGACCACGGTCTCGACTTCGTGCTCGCCGGCGATGCACTGCTTGAGCAGCTTGTAGCCGCCTTGCGCCTTGTAGGCGGCCAGGTCGATGTGGCGCTCAGGCGCCGGCGTGGTCTGCCCGGCCTGCACGCAGGCGACCACGCTGTCGCAGCTGGCCTGGGCCAGCGCATGCTGGCCCACGGCCACCGCCGGCGCCTGCTCGCAGCGGCCGATGCAGGGCGCTTTGATGACGCGCACGTCCTTGCCCAGCAGCGCCGGCAGCCGCGCCAGCAAGTCCTTGGCGCCGGCCATCTCGCAAGACAGGCTGTCGCAGACGCGCACCGTCAGCGGCGCCGGCACGGCGTCGCCGGCCTTGACGATGTCGAAGTGGTGATAGAACGACGCCACCTCGTAGACCTCGGTCTGCGCCAGGCCCATCTCGCTGGCCAGCGCTGCCAGGTGGGCCGCGCTCAGGTGGCCGAAGTGGTCTTGCAGCCGGTGCAGGTGCTCGATCAGCAGGTCGGGGGCGCGCGACGCGCTGCCCAGCAACTGGCGCACTTCGGCCAGTGCGGCCGGATCGACGCGCCGCCCCTTCGGCGCCTCGCGTTTGCGCTGCCGCGAGGCAGGCAGGGCAAGGATGGGAATGGTTCTGGCGTTCATCGGTGTGGGCGGTTCGGCAAGTCGGAATGGGTGGCGGGCTGGCCTCAGACGGCGCCGTCGGCGCGCAGCCCGGCGATTTCGTCGGCGCTATAGCCCAGGGCGGTCAGCACTTCGTCGGTGTGTTCACCGAGCAGCGGCGAGCGCGTGACCTCGGTCGGGCTGTCGGACATCTTGATCGGGTTGCCCACGGTCAGGTATTTGCCGCGTGTCGGGTGGTCGACCTCGACCACGGTGCCACTGGCGCGCAGTGCCGGCTCATTGGCGATCTCTTTCATCGACAGGATCGGGCCGCAGGGGATGTCGTACTGGTTCAGGATCTCCATCGCCTCGAACTTGTCCTTGCTCATCGTCCACTGCTCGATGCGCGCAAAGATGGGCTTGAGGTGGAGCAGCCTCGCCTGCGCGGTGGCAAAGGCTTCGTCGGTGATCCAGCCTTCTTCGCCGATGACCTTGCACACGGCGGGCCAGACCGCAGCCTGGGTGATGAAGTAGATGTAGGCATTGGCGTCGGTCTCCCAGCCTTTGCAGCGCAGGATCGAGCCGGGCTGGCCGCCGCCGGAAGCATTGCCGGCGCGCGGCACGGCTTCGCCGAACCTGCCGTCGGGGTATTGCGGGTACTCGTGCAGCGTGTGCGTGCGCTCCAGGCGCTGCTGGTCGCGCAGCTTGACGCGGCACAGGTTGAGCACCGCGTCCTGCATCGGCGCCAGCACCTTCTGGCCGCGGCCGCTGTGAGTGCGCTGGTAGAGCGCGGCCAGAATGCCCAGCGCCAGGTGCAGCCCGGTGCCCGAGTCGCCGATCTGCGCCCCGGTCACCATCGGCGGGCCGTCGCCGAACCCGGTGGTCGAGGCCGAGCCGCCGGCGCATTGGGCGACGTTTTCGTAGACCTTGCAATGCTCGTAAGGGCCGGCGCCAAAACCTTTCACCGACGCGACGATCATGCGCGGGTTCAGGCGTTCGATGTGTTCCCAGGTGAAGCCCATGCGGTCGAGCGCGCCGGGGGCGAAGTTCTCGACCATCACGTCGCAACTCTGGATCAACCGGTCGAGCACCTCGCGGCCACCGGCGCTCTTGCTGTCGATGGTGATCGAGCGCTTGTTGTGGTTGAGCATGGTGAAGTACAGGCTGTCGACACCGGGGATGTCGCGCAGCTGGCCACGCGTGGCGTCGCCTTCGCCGGGGCGCTCGACCTTGATGACGTCGGCGCCGAACCAAGCCAGCAGCTGCGTGCAGGTCGGACCCGACTGCACATGCGTGAAGTCGAGGATGCGCACGCCTTCAAGTGCCTTGCTCATTCGTCGTCTCTCCAGGGCCGGCGGCCACTGCGGCCGCCGCCGCCCATCAGCGCGCCGCGCCCACCTGGGCTTCGAGTTCGGCCAGCCGCTTGCGCAGCGCCCGGTCTTCGTTGAAACGGCTGCTCTCGTCGCGGATCACCGAGGCGATCGCGCTGATCTGGCCATCAGGCCCATGCAGCAAGGCCACGGTGAAAGCGATCGACAAGGACTCGCCCTGCTTGTTGATGGCCGGCACGCGCAGCACGTCGGCGCCGTAGCGGGTGACGCCGGTGGCCATGGTCTTTTCGTAGCCTTCCCAGTGGCGCTTGCGCAGCCGCTCGGGAATGATGATGTCCAGCGATTGCCCCAGCGCTTCTTGTTCGGTGTGGCCGAACATGCGCTGCGCCGCCGGGTTCCACAGCGTGATCGCGCCGCTGGTGTCGCAAACGACGACGGCGTCACCGACGGCCGCCACCAAGGCCATCACATCGACTTCGGTATTCATGGGCATCTCCTGGGCGGGCGAATTGACGCCCGATGGACAGACGGCGCCCGACCAGGGCGCCGTCCATTGCAGCTCGTCAGCCGGGGCAGCCTGGCCCCGGCGCGGTTGTCAGACTGCCTTGGCTGCGTGCAGCGTGGCGATCTTGTCGGTGCTGTAACCCAGTTCGGCCAGCACCTCGTCGGTGTGCTCGCCGAGCAGGGGCGAGCCGGTGATCTCGACCTTCATGTCCGAGAAATTGCTCGGGCTGCCCACCGTGAGGTAGGGGCCGCGTGCCTTGTGCTGGACTTCGGTGATCGTGCCGCTGGCGCGCAGCGACGGGTCGTTGGCGATTTCCTTCATCGACATCACCGGCGAGCAGGGGATGTCGAACTTGCGCAGGATGTCGACTGCTTCGAACTTGGTCTTGTCCTGCAGCCACTGCTCGATGGTGGCGAAGATGTCGGTGATGTGCGGCTGGCGCGCCTTGGCCGTCATGTAGGCCGGGTCGGCCTTCCATTCGGGCTTGCCGATGGCGTCGCAGATCGGCGCCCAGGCCTGGCCCTGGATGGTGAAGTAGATGTAGGCGTTGGGGTCGGTCTCCCAGCCCTTGCACTTGAGCACCCAGCCCGGCTGGCCGCCACCGCCGGCGTTGCCGCCGCGCGGCACGACATCGGTGAACTTGCCATGCGGGTACTGGGGATACTCTTCGAGGTAGCCCAGCTTGTCCAGGCGCAACTGGTCGCGCAGCTTGACGCGGCACAGGTTGATCACCGCGTCCTGCATCGAGCAGGCCACCTTCTGGCCGCGGCCGGTCTTGTCGCGCATGCGCAGCGCGGTGACGATGCCCAGCGCCAGGTGCATGCCGGTGTTGCTGTCGCCCAGCGCGGCTGCGCTGACGGTCGGAGGGCCGTCCCAGAAACCGGTCGTCGACGCGGCGCCGCCAGCGCACTGGGCGACGTTCTCGTAGACCTTCAGGTCCTCGTAGTGGTGGCCGTCGGAAAAGCCCTTGACCGAGGCCAGGATCATCTTCGGGTTCAGCTCGAGGATGCGCTCCCAGGTGAAGCCCATGCGGTCGAGCGCGCCGGGGCCGAAGTTCTCGACCATCACGTCGCTGACGCGGATCAGCTTCTCCAGCACTTCCTTGCCTTCGGGCGTCTTGGTGTCCAGCGTCAGCGAACGCTTGTTGCTGTTGAGCTGGGTGAAATACAGCGCGTCGACATCGGGGATGTCGCGCAGCTGGCTGCGGGTGACGTCGCCGGAGCCGGGACGCTCGACCTTGATGACGTCGGCGCCGAACCAGGCCAGCATCTGCGTGCAGGCCGGGCCGGCTTGAACGTGGGTGAAGTCGATGATCTTGATGTCGTCGAGTGCTTTGGTCATGTGCTTTCTCCTAGGTAGACGGAAATTACTTCTTCTTCGCGCTTTGCGGATTCAGGCTGGTGATTCTGCCGCTCTCGGTACCGGCGGTTTCGTCGATGACAGCGTTGATCAGCGTCGGTTTGCCGGAGGCTATCGCCTCGGTCATCGCCGCCTTCAGCTCGGCCGGCGTGCTGGCGTTGACGCCGACGCCGCCGAAGGCCTGCATCATCATGTCGTAGCGCGCGCTCTTGACGAACACGGTGGGGGCAACGTCGCCGCCGCGCGGGTTGACGTCAGTGCCTTTGTAAATGCCGTTGTTGTTGAAGACGACGACGCAGACCGGCAGGTTGTAGCGGCAGATCGTCTCGACCTCCATGCCGCTGAAGCCGAAGGCGCTGTCGCCTTCGATCGCGATCACCGGCTTGCCGGTTTCCACCGCAGCGGCCACTGAAAAGCCCATGCCGATGCCCATGATGCCCCAGGTGCCGACGTCCAGGCGCTTGCGCGGCAGGTACATGTCGACGATGCTGCGCGTGAAGTCCAGCGTGTTCGCGCCTTCGTTGACGAGGATGGCTTCCGGG
>JAUYAJ010000553.1 GCA_030693565.1 Rubrivivax sp. | reverse complement strand
GGTCGTCACGGCCGTGGGCGGCAGCATGCAGCCAGGCGCCGTAGTGCTGGCCGAAGTTCTGCAGCAGCCAGGCGGGGTCGGCGGCAGCCAGTTCGCCGATCGTGCGGATGCCCAGTGCCTCGAGCCTTGCCGATGCCTTCGGGCCGATGCCGTTGATGCGTCGGGCCGGCAGCGGCCAGATGCGCGCCTCGATGTCGGCTTCACGCAGGATGGTCAGGCCGTCGGGCTTGTCGAGCTCGGAGGCGAGCTTGCTCAACAGCTTGTTCGGCGTCACGCCGATCGAGCAGCTCAGGCCGGTCAGGCGGCGCACGTTGTTGCGGATCTCCTGCGCCAGCGCGCGCACGCCGCCCAGCGCGTCGTGGCCCACCGCCTCGCCGATGCCGGGCAGGTCGGTCAGCTCGATGTAGATTTCGTCGATGCCGCGGTCTTCGATCACCGGCGCCACCTCGGCCACCGCGGCCTTGAACAGCCGCGAGTAGCGCCGGTATTCGTCGAAGTCCACCGGCAGCAGCACGGCGTCCGGCGCCAGCATCGCTGCCTTCATCAAGCCCATGCCCGAATGCACGCCGTGGTCGCGCGCCGCGTAGGTGGCGGTGGTGACGACGCCGCGGCCGGTGTAGTCGCGCAAGGTGGCGTAGCGCCGGCTGCCGTCGGCCAGCGCTTCGGGCTGGTGGCGGCGGCTGCCGCCGATGACCACCGCTCGGCCCGTCAGGTCGGGGTAACGCAGCAACTCCACCGACGCGTAAAAGGCGTCCATGTCCAGGTGGGCGATCCAGCGGCGCGGTGTCATGGGGGGCGAGCGTACGCGCAAGCGGCATCCGCCGGCCATAAGATGGCACTCCCCGACCCGAGGAGACCGCCGATGCCTCAAGTGACGCTGCAGGAGATCACCGCCGACACCGTGCGCGCCGTCTGCCGCCTGGAAGTGGGGCCCGACCAGCGCGGCAATGTGGCGCCGAATGCGGTGTCGATCGCCCAGGCCCATTTCGCGCCAGCGGCCTGGTTCCGCGGCGTTGCCGCCGACGGCGAACTGGTCGGTTTCGTGATGCTGTCCGACCCCTCGCTGGTTCCCGGGGCGCCGGCGGCAGAGCAACCCTTCGTCCAGCTCTGGCGCTTCATGATCGACGCCCGCCACCAAGGCCACGGCCATGGCCGCGCCGCGCTGGCGCTGGTGGTGGCGCACTTGCGTCAGCGTCACCCGGCGCTGCGCCAGCTGTTCACGTCCACGGTGCCGGGGCCGCACACGCCCAAAGCCTTTTACGAAGGCCTGGGCTTTGTCGCCAACGGCGACTGGGACGAAGGCGAGGAAGTGCTGGTGCTCGATCTGGACGGCAAGCCATGAGGGGGCCGAGATGTTCAAACGCTGGATCGTTGCGCTGCTGCTGGCCGGCTGCGGAAGCGTGATGGCGCAGGCCATCGACTTGCCGGCCATGCAGCGCCGGGTCACCGACGCCGAACTGGCCTTCGCGCGCAGCATGGCCGAGCGCGACCACGCGGCCTTCACGCGCCATCTGTCGGATCAGGCCATCTTCTATGGCGGGCCGGCGCCGCTGCGCGGCAAGGCAGCGGTGGCGGCGGGCTGGAAGCCGTACTTCGACGCCGCCCAGCCGCCGTTCTCGTGGGCGCCCGATCAGGTCGACGTGCTGGCCGACGGCCAGCTCGCGCACTCCAGCGGCCTGGTGCGCAACCCGGCCGGCCAGGCCATCGCGCGCTTCAACTCGGTCTGGCGCCAGGAAGCGCCCGGCGTCTGGCGCGTCGTCTTCGACAAAGGCAGCCCGCTGACCGAGGCGGATAGATCTGCGGTCGGGCGCAGGCCGGACTGACAGGCGGTTCGGTCGGTGTTAGGTATTTCATGCGGCATCGCGCCGCAGTTCAATCGTGTGAAGGAGTAGTCCCTTGTCCGGTTTGAATCAGATTCGCATCAGCCTCGAAGGTATTGCCCACGTACTTGCTGACAACAGACTGCGTGTGCCGGTCTTTCAACGCTCGTACGCTTGGGAGAAGGCGCATGTCCTCAAGCTACTTCAAGACCTTACCGTAGCCATCAATACGGGCGCGACCGAGTACTTCCTTGGTTCAATCGTTGTCTCCACGCAGCATTCCGGAATGCTCGAAGTTGTCGACGGTCAACAACGCCTTGCGACCGTATCCGTCGTGCTTGCAAAAATCCGTGACTACCTCTTGGAAAATGGTGAAGACGACCGCGCCGCCACCCTTGAAAGCGAGTTCCTACTCAAGCGCGACCTTCGCTCACAGGAAGCAGTGCCACGGCTGACGTTGAACGACATTGACCACGAATTTTTCGCCAAGACGGTTCTCGCTCGACCTCAAATGCCGGGCAGGTCGATCACGCCATCGCGCGTTTCGCACCGACTCTTGTCCGATGCTTGCCAAGTGACGGCCAAACACCTGACCGCGGTGGCCTCAACGTCGAAGACGCCGGTCGATGTCCTCGTCGACTATGTCGACTTCCTTTCAGAACGAGCGAAAGTGATTCTGGTTCAAGTCCCGGATCAGGCGAACGCATTCACGATTTTCGAAACCCTCAACGACCGCGGCCGAGATCTCGCGATCTCGGATCTCCTGAAGAACCATCTTTTCTATCGGGCCGAGAATCGCCTTCCTGAGGTGCAGGCGGCGTGGACGTCGATGCTGGGCGCGTTAACGGCGGTAGACACCGATGCGTCCATCGTTGATTACATCCGACACTACTGGTCGTCCCATTACGGAGCCACCCGTGAGCGAGATCTCTACGGCGCCATACGCAAACGAACGTCAAGCAAGCAGTCCGCAGTAGATCTGGCGTTGGGACTCGAAGCCGGTGCGCGTGACTATGCAGCACTATTGAGCTCTGGGCATGAGCTCTGGAGCGATTACGGTCCTAGTACGCGCCAGCATATCGAGACCATAAACCTACTTCGCATGGTCCAGGTCAGGCCGCTTCTCCTCGCAATCCTTGCGAAGTTCTCGCCGGTCGAGGGGAAGAAGGCCTTCCGTTTGGTTGTTGCCTGGGGGGTTCGATTCCTCATTCATGGCGGTCTCGGCGGCGGCGTCCTCGAAGACAACTACTGTCAACGGGCCAGCAGCATCAACGCGGGCAGGCTATCTACCACCAAACAACTCATTGCCGCTATGGCAGGCGTTGTTCCATCAGACACGGCATTCGAAGATGCCTTCAGTGCCGCCACGGTTTCTCAAGCATACTTGGCAAGGTACTACCTTCGTGTCCTAGTGCGGCAACACGCAAGTAACGGAACATGAATACACTCTCCTCATCGCACATCGATGCTCGGAGGTGTTGTCATGCGCCAGACGGAATTGCAATTGACCGACGAGGACCGCTCGGTCGTGGACGAGATTCGCAGCAAA
>JAUYAJ010000543.1 GCA_030693565.1 Rubrivivax sp. | reverse complement strand
TGGCCGACCTGGGCCAGCCCGGCAGCGTCGTCGAGATGCCTGACGAGACGCCGCAGAAAGCGCTCTGGGAGGTGCGCAAGGCCGGCCTGAACATCATGATGAGCCTGAAGGGCGACGGCAAACCGGTCAGCTTCATCGAAGACTGCGCCGTGCCGCTTGAGCACCTGGGCGAGTACACCGACGCGCTGACCGAGGTCTTCCAGCGCCACGGCACCCGCGGCACCTGGTACGCCCACGCCTCGGTGGGCACGCTGCACGTGCGGCCCATCCTCGACATGCGGCGCGACGGTGCGGCCAAGATGCGCGCCATCGCCGAAGAAGCGGCCGAACTGGTGCGGCGCTACAAAGGCGCCTACAGCGGCGAGCATGGCGACGGCTTGTGCCGTGGCGAATGGGTCGCCTGGCAGTTCGGCCCGGCGCTGAACGACGCGCTGCGCGCCATCAAGCAGCACCTGGACCCGGGCGCGCTGCTCAACCCGGGCAAGATCGTCGACACGCCGAAGATGGACGATGCGACGCTGCTGCGCTTTGCGCCCGGCTACCGCACGATCGCGCTCACGCCGGTGCTCGACTGGTCGGCCTGGAACGTGCAGAACGACGCTGCAACCGAACAGACGACAGCGCCCGGCAGCGGCGGCGACAGCACCGGCGGCCTGGCCAAGGCGGTCGAGATGTGCAACAACAACGGCCACTGCCGCAAGTTCGACGCCGGCACCATGTGCCCGAGCTACCGCGTCACCCGCGACGAACAGCACCTGACGCGCGGGCGCGCCAACACCTTGCGGCTGGCGCTGTCGGGTCAGCTCGGCCCCGACGCGCTGGCCGGTGACGAAGTCAAGGCCGCGCTGGACTTGTGCGTCAGCTGCAAGGGCTGCAAGCGCGACTGCCCGACCGGCATCGACATGGCACGCATGAAGGTGGAAGTCAGCGCGCACTACAAAGCCCGCCACGGCTTCACGCTGCGCGACCGGCTGATCGCCCACCTGCCGCGCTACGCACACTGGGCCAGCCGACTGGCGCCACTGCTCAACCTGCGCAATCGGGTGCCGGCGCTGGCCTGGCTGGGCGAGCGCTGGCTCGGCCTGGCCGCCGCGCGCAGCCTGCCGGCCTGGCGCCGTGACACCTTCTGGCAAGTGGCGCCGACGCTCGGCCTGGTCAGCGGCGAAGCCGCGCTGGCCGCGCCCAAAGCCGTCGTGCTCTGGGTCGACACCTTCAATGGCCACTTCGAGACCGAAAACGCCAGCGCCGCGGCGCGCGTGCTGCAAGCCGCCGGATACGCCGTCCATGTGCCACAAAAGCCCGGCGGCGCCTATTGCTGCGGCCGCACCTACCTGGCCACCGGCATGGCCGAGCGCGCCAAGGCCAGCGCCGCCGAACTGCTGGGCGCCTTGCTGCCGTTTGCCGAGCGCGGCATCGCCATCGTCGGCCTGGAGCCGTCGTGCCTGCTGAGCCTGCGCGACGAACTGCTGGTGATGGGTCTGGGCCCGGCGGCGGCGACGGTGTCGGCGCAGGCGTTGATGTTCGAGGAGTTCGTCGCCCGCGAAGCGCGCGCCGGCCGCTTTGCGCCGGCGCTGAAACCGGCGACGCAGGCGATGCGCGTGCACGGCCATTGCCACCAGAAGGCGTTCGCGGTCGTGCAGCCGGTGCTGGAAGTGCTGGCCTTGATCCCGGGCGCCAAGCCGAGCTTGATCGAAAGCTCGTGCTGCGGCATGGCCGGCAGTTTTGGCTACGAAGCCGAGCACCATGCGGTGTCGATGCAGATGGCCGAACTGGCGCTGCTGCCGGCGGTGCGGGCGGCACCGGACGCGCTGATCGTCGCCGATGGCGCCAGTTGCAGGCACCAGATCGCCGATGGCAGCGGACGCCAGGCTTTGCATGCAGCCCGGGTGCTGGCCGACCATCTGGCTTGACCTGCCGCAAGCATCACGCCGGCCGGCCGCGGCTTACGTAGTTCCCGCCTTGGCAGCGCCGTCGGCGCTGTCGACAATCGGGGCTCGCCCGACTATTCCGCTTCCGACCCCGTCGAAAGGATTGACCCCATGAAACGTCTGCTGCTGGCCACCCTGGCCACCCTGACCGCCACCGCTGCGCTGGCCCAGTACCCCGACAAGACCATCACCATCGTCGTGCCCTTCGCGGCCGGTGGCCCGACCGACAAGGTTGCCCGCGACCTCGCCGAAGCGCTGCGCAAGCCGCTGGGCGGCCAGACCATCGTGGTCGAGAACGTCGGCGGCGCCGGCGGCACGCTGGGCGCCAACAAGGTCGCCAAGGCCAACCCGGACGGCTACACCTTGCTGCTGTACCACATCGGCATGGCGACTTCGCCGGCGCTGTACCGCAACATGCCCTTCAAGGTGCTCGAAGACTTCGAGTTCCTGGGCATGATCAACGACGTGCCGATGACCATCGTTGGCCGCTCCACCCTGCCGGCCAACAACATGGCCGAACTGATGAAGTGGATGGAGGCCAACAAGGGCAAGATCAACCTGGCCAACGCCGGCCTGGGCGCTGCATCGCACCTGTGCGGTCTGCTGTTCCAGCAGGCGCTGAAGATCGAGATGACCACCGTGCCTTACAAAGGCACGGCGCCGGCAATGACCGACCTGCTCGGCGGCCAGGTCGACCTGATGTGCGACCAGACCACCAACACCAGCGCCCAGATCGAAGGCGGCAAGATCAAGGGCTTTGCGGTGTCGACCAGCAAGCGGCTGACGACGCCGGCGCTGCGCAACCTGCCCACGCTCGACGAGTCGGGGCTGAAAGGCTTCAACGTGTCGATCTGGCACGGCCTGTACGCGCCGAAGAACACGCCCAAGCCGGTCGCCGACAAGATCAACACCGCGCTGCGTGAAGCCTTGAAGGACGCCGACTTCATCAAGCGCCAGGAAGCCCTGGGCGCAGTCGTCGTCACCGACCAGCGCCTGTCGCCGGTCGAGCACAAGAAGTTCGTCGAGGCCGAGATCAACAAGTGGGGCCCAGCGATCAAGGCCGCCGGCCAGTA
>JAUYAJ010000542.1 GCA_030693565.1 Rubrivivax sp. | reverse complement strand
GTCGCAATGGCGGCGGCGGCGGTGGCGGCGGCTCTGGAGGCGGTGGCCGCGGCGGCCGCGGCCGTTGATGCGGGCGCGGCTGGCGCTGCGCAGGCTAAAATCTGAGGCTTTGTCCCGTTTTCTCACCGTCTCCCAGGAGCTATCTTCATGGCCATCGAACGCACCCTCTCCATCATCAAGCCCGACGCCGTGGCGAAAAACGTCATCGGCCAGATCTACACCCGCTTCGAGGGCGCCGGCCTGAAGATCATCGCTTCGCGCATGGCCCACCTGTCGCGTGGCGAGGCCGAGGCCTTTTACGGCGTGCACAAGGCGCGTCCGTTCTTCAACGACCTGGTCAGCTTCATGATCTCGGGTCCGGTGGTGATCCAGGTCCTCGAAGGCGAGGGCGCGATCGCCAAGCACCGCGACCTGATGGGCGCTACCGACCCGAAGAAGGCCGACAAGGGCACGATCCGCGCCGACTTCGCCGACAGCATCGACGCCAACGCCGTGCACGGCTCTGACGCCGTCGACACCGCGGCCGTCGAGATCGGCTTCTTCTTTGCCGGCATGAACGTCTACAGCCGATAAGGTGTCGATGCCGGTCAATCTGCTCGACTTCGACCTCGAAGGGCTGGCCGCCTGGTGCGCCGGCCTGGGCGAGAAGCGCTTTCGTGCGATCCAGCTGTTCCGCTGGATCCACCAGAAAGGCGTGGCCGACTTCGAGCAGATGTCCGACCTGGCCAAGTCCTTGCGCGGCAAGCTGGCCGGCGCTGCCGTCGTCACGGCGCCGGCGCTGCTGAGCGAGCATGTGTCGACCGACGGCACCATCAAGTGGCTGTTCGACGTTGGCGGCGGCAACGCCGTCGAGACGGTCTACATCCCGGAGACCGGCCGCGGTACGCTGTGTGTGTCATCGCAGGCCGGCTGCGCCGTCGGCTGCCGCTTTTGTTCGACCGGCCACCAAGGCTTCAGCCGCAACCTGAGCACCGGCGAGATCGTCGCCCAGCTCTGGTTCGCCGAGCACCGGCTGCGCGGCCGCCTCGGTCTGGCAGCGGGCGAGCGCGCGGTCGACAACGTCGTCATGATGGGCATGGGCGAGCCGCTGCAGAACTACGGCGCGCTGGTGCCGGCGCTCAAGGTGATGCTCGACGACCATGGTTATGGCTTGTCGCGGCGCCGCGTCACGGTGTCGACATCGGGCGTGGTGCCGATGATCGACCGCCTGCGCGACGATTGCCCGGTGGCGCTGGCGGTGTCGTTGCATGCGCCGAGCGACGCCTTGCGCAGCTCGCTGGTGCCGCTGAATCGCAAGTACCCGATCGACGAGTTGCTGCAGGCCTGCGAGCGCTACCTGACGGCGGCGCCGCGGGACTTCATCACTTTCGAATACTGCATGCTCGACGGCGTCACTGACACGCCAGAGATCGCGCAGGAGCTGGTGCGGCTGGTGAATGGCCAGGGCGCCGATGGTCGCAGCGTGGCGCGGGTGCCGTGCAAGCTCAACCTGATTCCCTTCAACCCCTTCCCCGCGTCCGGGCTGCTGCGTTCGCCGCGTGAGCGCGTGCAGGCCTTTGCCCGCGTGCTGCAAGACGCCGGCATCGTCACCACCGTGCGCAAGACGCGCGGCGACGACATCGACGCCGCCTGCGGCCAGCTCGCCGGCGAGGTGCAAGACCGCACCAACGCCCGCGAGCGCCTGGTGCAGCGGCGCGGGGTGATTCCGATCGCTGCCGCCGGGCACGGCGCCCGATGAGCGCCGCGCCAATCCGTCATCGCGCCGGGGTCTGGCTGGCGCTGCTGCTGGCCAGCTGGCTGGCGGGTTGCGCCGGCATGTCGACTGCCGATGGCGAGCGCCAGATTCGCACCGCGTCCGACATGACCGACGCCGAACGCCGCGCCAACGTGCGGCTAGAACTGGCGGCGGCCTATTTCGGCCGTGGCCAGGCGACGACGGCGCTCGACGAGCTCAAGCTGGCACTGGCCGCGCAGCCCGACCTGCCACCGGCCTTCAACCTGCGCGGGCTGGTCTACGCCAGTCTGGGCGAGCCCAAGCTGGCCGAAGAAAGTTTCCAGCGCGCTTTGCAGCTGGCGCCGCGCGATGCCGACAGCATGCAGAACTACGGCTGGTTTCTGTGCCAGCAACAGCGCTTCGCCGAAGCCGACGCCTTGTTCCAGCGCGCCCTGGCGCAGCCGCAGTATCGCGACACCGGGCGCACCTGGCTGGCGCAAGGCGTGTGCATGGCGCGCAGTGGCCGGCTGGCCGACGCCGAGCGCACGCTGTCGCGCGCCTACGAGCTCGACCCGGCCAACCCCTTCACCGCCTTCAGCCTCAGCGAAGTGCTGTACAAGCGCGGCGACTTCGAGCGCGCCCGCTTCTACGTCCGCCGCATCAATGCGCAGCCCGAGCAGTCGAACGCGCAGACGCTGTGGCTTGCAGCGCGCATCGAGAACCGGCTCGCCAATGCCCAGGCGGCGCAGGATTTTGGCCGTCGGCTGCGCGAGCGCTTCCCGCAGTCGACCGAGGCCTTGCAGTTCGAGCGTGGACGCTACGATGAGCCCTGACACGCCAGACACCAGCGGCCCGGCCGCCGCCGACCCCAGTGCCGGCGCCTTGCTGCGCGCCGCGCGCGAGAAGCAGGGCTTGCACATTGCCGCCCTGGCGGCGTCGATCAAGGTCAGCCCGCGCAAGCTCGAAGCGCTGGAGAACGACCGCTACGGCGAGTTGCCCGACGCCACCTTCGTGCGCGCGCTGGCGCAGACGGTCTGCCGCAACCTGAAGACCGACCCGGCACCGGTGCTGGCGCGCTTGCCCAAGCAAGGGGCGTCGACACTGGCGCACGTGGCCGGAACCCTGAACACGCCGTTCCGCGAGCGCCAGGGTCGCTTCGGCATCGACGTGGCCTCATCGAACTGGATGCGCACGCCTTTGGTCTGGGCCGCTGTCCTGCTGGTGCTGGCGGCCGTGGCCGTGGCCTTGATGCCGGCCAGCTGGTGGCAGCCCGCGGCGCCGACAGTCATCACCGTGGTGCCAGCGGTCGCGCCGCCGGCCAGTGTTGCGGCGGGTGCGGCGGCGAGTGCGGCGCTTGTCACCGAGCTTGCCGCCTCGGCGGCAGCGCCAGTCGTCGAGACCGTGCACGCCGCGCCGCCGCAGGTGCAGGCCGAGCCGGCAGGCCTGCTGCAGGTGCGCAGCACGGCGCCGTCCTGGGTCCAGGTCGAGGACAGCGCCGGCCAGCGTCTGCTGTCGCGCACGGTGCAGCCGGGCGAGGCGCTGGTGCTCGGGGGCAAGCCGCCGTTCAAGCTCCACGTGGGCAATGTGGCGGCGACCCAGATCACGCTGCGAGGTCAGCGTGTCGACCTCGGCGCCGCTGCGCGTGACAACATCGCCCGCGTCGAGTTGCCCTGAACTGTGAAACCAGAAGGTGAAGCCATGATCGCGCCGCTGTTCTCCGATGCCATCGACGGCGCGATGCCGGCGCCGCGACGCTCGCGCCAGGCACGGGTGCGCTGGGGCGATCGGCTGGTCACTGTCGGTGGCGACGCCCCGGTGCGCGTGCAGTCGATGACCAACACCGACACCGTCGAGGTCATCGAAACCGCGATCCAGGTCAAGGCGCTGGCGCAAGCCGGCTCGGAGATGGTGCGCATCACCGTCAACACCCCCGAAGCCGCTGCCGCCGTGCCGCACATCCGCGAGCAGCTCGACCGCATGGGCATCGATGTGCCGCTGGTCGGCGACTTCCACTACAACGGCCACCGCCTGCTGACCGACTTCCCGGCGATGGCGCAGGCCTTGTCCAAGTACCGCATCAACCCCGGCAACGTCGGCAAGGGCGACAAGCGCGACCGCCAGTTCGCGCAGATGATCGAGGCCGCGTGCCGCCACGACAAGGTCGTGCGCATCGGCGTCAACTGGGGCAGCCTGGACCAGGAACTGCTGGCGTCGATGATGGACGAGAACGCCGCCCGCGCCATGCCCTGGGACGCCAAGCAGGTGATGTATGGCGCGCTGGTGCAGTCGGCGCTGAGCTCGGCCGCCTACGCCACCGAACTCGGACTGGCTGCCGACCAGATCATCATCAGCTGCAAGGTCAGCGGCGTGCAGGACTTGATCGCCGTCTACCGGGCGCTGGCCAAGCGCTGCGACTACGCGCTGCACCTGGGCCTGACCGAAGCCGGCATGGGCACCAAGGGCACGGTGGCTTCGGCCACGGCGCTGGCGGTGCTGCTGCAGGAAGGCATCGGCGACACCATCCGCGTCAGCCTGACGCCGCAGCCCGGCGAGCCGCGCACCCAGGAGGTGGCGGTGGCGCTGGAGATCCTGCAGTCGCTGGGCTTGCGCAACTTCAATCCCAGCGTCACCGCCTGCCCGGGCTGTGGCCGCACCACCAGCGAGACCTTCCAGGTGCTGGCGCAGCAGATCGACAATCACCTGCGCTCGATGATGCCGGTCTGGAAGTCGCAGTACCCGGGGGTCGAGAACCTGCGTGTGGCGGTGATGGGTTGCATCGTCAACGGTCCTGGCGAAAGCAAACACGCCGACATCGGCATCAGCCTGCCGGGCACCGGCGAGGCGCCGGCGGCGCCGGTGTTCATCGACGGCGAGAAGGCGATGACGCTGCGCGGCGAGGGCATCGCGCAGGAATTCCACAAGATCGTCGAGCAGTACATCGAACGCCGCTTCGGCAGCGCGAGCGCTTGAGCGGGCGCGGCCGCTGCCGCGCTCGGACCCCACCCAGGACACCATGGCTGAGAAAATCCAGGCCGTCAAAGGCATGAACGACATCCTGCCGCCGGAATCGGCGCGCTGGGAATGGTTCGAGGACGTCGTGCGCAAGCTGATGCGCCGCTACGCCTACCTCAACGTGCGCGTGCCCATTGTTGAGCCCACGCCGCTGTTCGTGCGTGGCCTGGGCGAGGTGACCGACATCGTCGAGAAGGAGATGTACTCGTTCACCGACAGCTTGAACGGTGACGCGCTGACGCTGCGCCCTGAGGGCACGGCCGGCGTGGTGCGGGCAGCGATCGAACATTCACTGCTCTACGACGGCGGCAAGCGGCTGTTCTACATCGGCCCGATGTTCCGCCACGAGCGCCCGCAGCGTGGCCGCTACCGCCAGTTCCACCAGGTCGGTGTCGAGGCCTTGGGCCTGGCCGGCCCCGACGTCGACGCCGAGGTGATGCTGATGTGCCGCGCGCTGTGGCGCGACCTGGGCTTGACCGACGTGCGGCTGGAGATCAACAGCCTGGGCCAGCCGGCCGAGCGCCAGGCCCACCGCAGCGCGCTGGTGACCTACCTGGAGCAGCACAGCGAGCAACTCGATGCCGATGCCCAGCGCCGCCTGCACAGCAACCCGCTGCGCATCCTCGACACCAAGAACCCGGCGATGCAGGCCTTGGTCGAGGGCGCGCCGGTGCTGATGGACTACCTGGGCGAGGCCTCGCTGGCGCACTTCGACGCCGTGCGCGCCGTGCTCGACGCAGCCGGCCAGCCTTACCGCATCAACCCTCGCCTCGTGCGCGGCATGGCCTACTACAACCTGACGGTGATCGAGTGGGTCACCGACCGCCTCGGCGCCCAAGGCACGGTCTGCGGCGGCGGCCGCTACGACGGCCTGATCGAGCTGATCGGCGGCAAGCCGGCGCCGGCTGTGGGCTGGGGCATGGGCATCGAACGGGTGCTCGACCTGCTGCAGCAGTCGGGCATCGAAGTGCCTGTCGTCGCACCCGACGTCTACGCTGTCGTGCCCAGCGCCGCGGCGTTGCCGGCGGCGATGGCGCTGGCCGAGGACTTGCGCGCCGCAGGCGTCGCCGTGCTCCTGCATGCCGCCGGCAAAGACGGCCCGGGCAGCATGAAAGCGCAGTTCAAGAAGGCCGACGCCAGTGGCGCCCGCCATGCGCTGGTGTTCGGCGCCGACGAGCTGGCGCAAGGCCTGGTGGCAGTCAAGCCCTTGCGCGATCCCGCATCCGTTCAGACCACACGCCCGCTGAGCGCCGCCGCGGCCTGGGCGCATGAACTGCTCAACGCATAATTGCGGTTTTCCGCCGCAGCGCCTCCCTCACTCATGGCTACACAACTCGACCTGCAAGAGCAGGAGCAACTCGACGCGCTGAAAGCGTTCTGGAAGCAGCACGGCAACCTCATCACCTGGGTCTTGATCGCGGTGCTGGGCGCGTACGCGGCCTGGAACGGCTGGAACTGGTGGCAGCGTGACCAATCGCTGAAGGCCTCGGCGATGTACGACGAACTCGAACGCGCCGCCGAAGCCGGCGATGCCGAGCGCGGCGGCCGCGTCTTCGCCGACCTCCAGCAGCGCTATCCGCGCACCGCCTTTGCCCAGCAAGGCGGTCTGGCAGCGGCCAAAGTCCAGTTCGACAAGGGCCAGACCGATGCCGCCAAGGCCAGCCTGACTTGGGTGGCCGAGAACGGCCTCGAGGACGAAGTGCGGGCGCTGGCCCGGCTGCGGCTGGCCGCGCTGCTGGCCGACGCCAAGCAGTACGACGAGGCGCACAAGCAGCTTGACGCTGCCAAGGGCGCCGGCTTCGAGGCTTTGGTGGCCGACCGCCGCGGTGACCTGCTGATGGCGCAAGGCAAGACCGACGAAGCGCGCAGCGCCTACCAGGCGGCCTGGAAGGCGATGGACGCCAAGGTCGACTACCGGCGCCTGATCGACGCCAAGCTGACCGCGCTGGGCGCGGCCCCCGAACCGGCGGCGACTGCCGCGTCTGGAGCGACGCGATGAGACTGATGACCGCCCTGGCCGCCGTCGCGGCCGCACTCGTTCTGGCTGGCTGCGCCGCCGACAAACCCAAGCCGACGCCGCTGGAGAGCCTGCAACCCAAGATCGCTGGCAGCCTGGCCTGGCAGGCCAAGGTCGATGGCATCGGCTTTCCGCTGACGGTGGCGGCGCGTGACGGCAAGTTCTTCGTTGCCGGCAACGACGGCACGGTGCTGGCCTTGCAGGCCGACAACGGCCGCGAGCTGTGGCGCGCCAGCGCGGGCGCGCCGCTGTCGGCAGGCGTCGGCAGCGACGGCCGCTTCGCCAGCGTCGTCACCCGCGCCAATGAGGTCGTGGTGTTCGACGGTGGCCGTGAGGTCTGGCGCCGCCGGGTGCCGGCGCGCGTCGTCAGTGCGCCTTTGGTGGCGGGCGAACGCGTCTTCGTCGTCAGCGTCGACCGCGCGGTCCATGCCTTCGACGTCCTCGACGGCCGCCGCCTGTGGACCCAGCAGCGCCCGGGCGATGCACTGACGCTGGCCCAGGCCGGTGTGCTCGGGGCCTTCCGCAACAGCTTGCTGGTGGGCCAGGGTTCGCGGCTGGCCGCGCTCGACCCGCTGCGCGGCACCGTGCTGTGGGAAGTGGCGCTGGCGACGCCGCGCGGCACCAACGAGGTCGAACGTCTGGCCGACCTGATCGGCCCGGCGCTGCGGGTCGGCGACCAGGTCTGCGCGCGCGCCTTCCAGTCGGCCATCGGTTGCGCCGACGCCGCCCGCGGCAGCTTGCTGTGGTCGCGCAACGTCAACGGCCTGCAAGCGATCGGCGGCGACGCCGAGCGGCTCTTCGGTGCCGACGCCAGCGGCCGTGTCACGGCCTGGAAAGCCGGCAACGGCGAAGTCCTGTGGACCAACGAGAAGCTGTTGCATCGCGGTTTGAGCGGTGCGCTGGCGGCCGGGCCGGCGGTGCTGTTCGGCGACGTCGAAGGCCAGGTCCACTTCCTGTCGGCCAGCACGGGCGATCTGCAACTGCGCCTGCCGACCGACGGTTCGCCGGTGGTGGGCACGCCAGTGGCTGCCGGCGCCAGCCTGCTGGTGACGACCCGCAATGGCGGCTTGTTTGCGTTCCGCCTGAACTGATGTCCATGAAGCCGGTCATTGCCCTGGTCGGCCGACCCAACGTTGGCAAGTCGACGCTCTTCAACCGCATCACCAAGAGCCGCGACGCCATCGTCGCCGACTTTTCCGGCCTGACGCGCGACCGCCACTATGGCGATGCCCGCCTGGGCACGCGCGAGTTCATCGTCGTCGACACCGGCGGCTTCGAGCCCGACAGCACCACCGGCATCGTCAAGGAGATGGCGCGCCAGACGCGCCAGGCCGTCGCCGAAGCCGACGTGGTGATCTTCGTCGTCGACGTCCGCGGTGGCCTGTCGGCCCAGGACAACGACATCGCGCGCTACCTGCGCGTCTCGCAGAAGAAAGTGCTGCTGGCGGCCAACAAGGCCGAAGGCATGAGCGAGTCGCCGCTGCTCGGTGAATTCCACGAGCTCGGCATTGGCGAGCCGCATCCGGTGTCGTCCGCCCACGGGCAGGGCATCCGCAGCTTGCTCGAGGCGGCGCTGGTCGACTACCCCGAAGAAGAGGACGAGGCAGCGGCTGACGACACCAACGCGCCGATCCGGCTGGCGGTGGCCGGGCGCCCCAACGTCGGCAAGTCGACGCTGATCAACGCCTGGCTGGGCGAGGAGCGGCTGATCGCCTACGACCAGCCGGGCACGACGCGCGACGCCATCCATGTGCCCTTCGAGCGCGACGGCCGCCGCTTCGAGCTCATCGACACCGCCGGCCTGCGCCGCAAAGGCAAGGTCTTCGAGGCAATCGAGAAGTTCTCCGTCGTCAAGACGCTGCAGGCGATTGCCGATGCCCATGTCGTGCTGCTGGTGATCGACGCCACGCTGGGCGTCAGCGAGCAGGATGCCCACATTGCGGGCTACATCCTGGAGTCCGGCCGCGCGGTGGTGCTGGCGGTGAACAAGTGGGACGCCACCGACAACTACCAGCGCGAGCAATTGCAGCGTTCGATCGAGAGCCGGTTGCCGTTTCTGAAGTTCGCGCCGCTGCTGCACATCTCGGCCATTCGTCGCCAGGGTCTGGGCGCGGTGTGGAAGGCCCTGTTGCAGGCCCATGCGTCGGCGACGGTGAAAATGTCGACACCGGTGCTGACGCGGCTGCTGATCGATGCCGTGACGCACCAGGCGCCGCGGCGCAATGGCCGTTTCACGCCCAAACTGCGTTATGCGCACCAGGGCGGAATGAATCCACCGCTGGTCGTGATCCACGGCAATTCACTCGAACACATCACCGACACCTACAAACGCTACCTGGAGGCACGCTTTCGCGCGCACTTCAAGCTGGTCGGCACGCCCATGCGCATCGAGATGAAATCGGCACGGAACCCTTTCGACGACAAGGGCCACTAAACCCCCACCCCCGGCGTGACGGCGGCGCAGTTCCTGTGTGATAACGTGCCCCGTCCTCTGTCATCGACACGGAGATAATATCGTGAGCAATAAAGGCCAACTTTTGCAGGATCCTTTCCTGAATCTGCTTCGCAAGGAGCATGTGCCGGTGTCGATCTACCTTGTCAACGGCATCAAGCTGCAAGGCCACATCGAGTCTTTCGACCAATACGTGGTGCTGCTTCGCAACACCGTGACGCAAATGGTCTACAAGCACGCCATCTCGACCGTGGTGCCCAGCCGCGCTGTCAACTTCCACGCCGGCGAGCCCGGCGAGGTCGCCTGAGCACCGTGCTCGGGCTGACCCGACCGCCGTCGCGCCACACATCTTGAGTGCCCACGCAGCCACAGACGCATCGATCGCCGAGACTGGGCTGACGCGTGCGGTGCTGGTGGGTGTCGACATCGGCTCCGACAAGCGCTTCGACGCCACGCTCGAGGAACTCTCTTTGCTCGCCGCCTCGGCGGGTGACCTGACGGTCGGGCGCGTGATCGCGCGCCGCAAGGCGCCCGATGCGGCGCTGTTCATCGGCTCTGGCAAGGCCGACGAGATCAAGGCACTGGTGGCCGAAACGGGCGCTCATGGCGTCATCTTCGACCAGGCGCTGAGCCCGGCGCAGCAGCGCAATCTGGAGCGCCACCTGGGTGTGGCGGTGGCCGATCGCACCTCGCTGATCCTGGACATCTTCGCCGCCCGCGCGCAAAGCCACGAAGGCAAGCTGCAGGTCGAACTGGCGCGCCTGCAGTACATGGCCACGCGCCTGGTGGGACGCTGGTCGCACCTGGAGCGTCAGCGCGGGGGCATCGGCACCCGCGGCGGTCCGGGCGAGGCGCAGATCGAACTCGACAAGCGCATGATCGGCGACCGCATCAAGTCGGTGAAGATCCGGCTTGAGAAAGTCAAGCGCCAACGCAGCACCCAGCGCAAGGCGCGCGAGCGGCGCGGCACCTTCCGCGTCTCGCTGGTGGGTTACACCAACGCGGGCAAGTCGACGCTGTTCAACGTGCTGGTCAAGGCGCGCGCCTATGCCGCCGACCAGTTGTTCGCGACATTGGACACGACGACACGCGCGCTCTGGCTCGAGCAGGCGGCGTGCTCGGTGTCTTTGTCGGACACCGTCGGCTTCATCCGCGACCTGCCGCACAAGCTGGTCGAGGCCTTTGAAGCCACCTTGCACGAAGCCGCCGAGGCCGACTTGCTGCTGCACGTGGTCGACGCGTCGAGTCCGCAGCTGCTTGAGCAGCAGGCCGAGGTCGAGCGCGTGCTGCACGAGATCGGCGCCGGCGACGTGCCGCAGATCCTGGTCTTCAACAAGTGCGACCTGCTCGAGGAATCGCGCCAGCCGCGCGAGCCTCGCGACAGCATCGAAGTTCACCCCGGCGTGCTGCGGCCGCGTGTCTTTGTCAGTGCCCGCGACGGCACCGGGCTCGACACGCTGCGGCAAGTCATCGCCGAAATTGCCAGCGGCGCCGCCAACGCGGCACAATCCGCTGTTGGTCTCGACCGCGAGTCCTCTCCCTTGTCCACTGAGTCCGATTCGGTGTCCTCCCGTTTCCCGATGGCATGAGCATGCGCGATCCTGAATCCTCTTCCTTCATGGCCCGGCTGGGCGGCGTTGCCGCCGCGCTGGGCGACTTGCTGCGTGCAGCGCTGACCCGCCGCGCACCCCTGCGCGACGGTCAAGGCACGCTGATCTACAGCGGCGGCCGCAACGAGGGTCCACCAGACCTCGACGAGCTCTGGCGTGACTTCAACCGCAAGCTCACCGGCTTGTTCAATGCCAAGGGCGGACCGGGTCCGCAGCGCAATGGCGGCGACCGTCCGCCGGGTGGCGGGCCGTCGTTCCAGCCCGACATGAAGAGCGCCGGCATCGGCACCGGCCTGATCGCTGGCGTCATCGCCCTGGTCTGGCTGGGCAGCGGCTTCTTCATCGTCCAGGAAGGCCAGCAGGCGGTCGTCACCCAGTTCGGCAAGTACAGCCACACGGCGGACGCCGGTTTCCAGTGGCGCTTCCCCTACCCGTTCCAGGCCCATGAGACGGTGGCGGTGACGCAGCTGCGCTCGGTCGAGGTCGGCCGCAACACGGTGGCCCAGGTCACCGGGTTGAAGGAATCCTCGATGCTGACCGAGGACGAAAACATCGTCGACATCCGCTTCACCGTGCAATACCGGCTGAAGGATGCGCGCGCCTACCTGTTTGAGAACCGGGCACCGGACGACGCCGTTGTCCAGGCCAGCGAATCGGCGGTGCGCGAGATCGTCGGCCGCAGCAAGATCGACTCGGTGCTGTACGAAAAGCGCGATGCCTTGGCGGCTGACCTGGTGACCTCGATCCAGGCCCAGCTCGACCGTCTGAGCGCCGGCATCATCGTTGCCAACGTCAACGTGCAGAACGTTCAAGTGCCCGAACAGGTGCAGGCGGCGTTCAACGACGCCGTCAAGGCCGGCGCTGACCTGGACCGTTTCAAGAACGAAGGCCAGGCCTATGCCAGCGACGTCATCCCGAAAGCGCGAGGCACGGCCTCACGCCTGGGCGAAGAAGCCGAAGGCTACCGTTCACGCGTGATCGCGCAAGCCGAAGGTGATGCGCAGCGCTTCCGTTCGGTGTTGACCGAATACCAGAAGGCGCCCGTGGTCACACGCGACCGCCTGTACCTCGAAACCATGCAGCAGGTCTATTCGAACGTCACCAAGGTGATGGTCGACAGCCGCAGTGGCTCGAACCTGCTCTACCTGCCGCTGGACCGGCTGATGCAACAGGCCGGCGTCCCTGCGGCTGCCGGGACCCCACTGGTGCCCGCGCCGGCCGACATGGGCGGCACCTCGGCGCCCATCAACGACATCCGCTCGCGCGACGGCGCGCGCACCCGCGACCGCGAAGGGCGCTGAAGCGCACAACCCGCCATGAACCGTATCGGACTCATCATTGCCGGCGCGCTGATCGCGCTGATGATCTTCTCGTCGACGCTCTTCATCGTCGACCAGCGCCAGGTCGGCGTCGTCTTTGCCCTCGGGGAGATCAAGGAAGTCATCACCGAACCCGGGCTGAAGTTCAAGCTGCCGCCGCCATTCCAGAACGTCGTCTTCCTCGACAAGCGCATCCAGACCCTGGACAGCCCGGAGACGCGGCCCATCTTCACCGCGGAGAAGAAGAGCCTGGTGATCGACTGGCTGGTCAAGTGGCGCATCGCCGAGCCACGCCAGTTCATTCGCAACAACGGCGTCGACCTGCGCAACCTCGAAAACCGGCTCGCACCGGTGGTGCAAGCCACCTTCAACGAGGTCATCACCCGGCGCACCGTGCGCGGCGTGCTGGCGGCCGAGCGCGAGCAGGTGATGCAGGAAGTGCTCAAGCGCTTGCGCGAAGAGGCCGGCGCCTTCGGCATCGAGATCATCGACGTGCGCGTCAAGCGCGTCGACTTCGTCGCCGACATCACCGATTCGGTCTACCGGCGCATGGAGTCCGAGCGCAAGCAGGTCGCCAACGAACTGCGCGCCACCGGTGCCGCCGAGGCCGAGAAGATTCGCGCCGATGCCGACCGCCAGCGCGAAGTCATCATCGCCGAGGCTTATCGCGACGCCCAGAAGATCAAGGGCGAGGGCGACGCCAAGGCGTCGGCGCTGTATGCCGATGCCTTCGGCCGCGACGCCCAGTTCGCGCGCTTTTACCGCAGCCTCGAAGCCTACCGGGTCACCTTCCGCAGCAAGTCGGACATGATGGTGCTGGACCCGAACAACGACTTCTTCCGCACCATGCGCGGCGGCGAGGCGGCAGCGGCTCCGGCCGCGCGCAAATAGGGCCGGCCAGCAGGTCTGACCATGTCTGACCTGCTGCTCGGCGCGCTGGCGCTGATGCTCATCCTGGAAGGGTTGCTGCCCTTCCTCAGTCCATCGGCCTGGCGCCAGATGTTCGAGCGCGCCACGCGCATGAGCGATGGCCAAATCCGCTTCATCGGCCTGGTCTGCCTGCTTGCAGGCGCGGCGCTGCTGGCGTACTGGCGATAGCGGCGCCGGCGGGCCTGGCCCGTACAATGCCGCTTTCAATACCCGGGCCTTTTTCATGTTGTCTGCTTGGCTGCTGCCCGAGCACATTGCCGACGTCCTTCCGGCCCAAGCGCGACGCGTCGAGGAACTGCGCCGCAGCCTGCTCGACCGCGCTGCCGGCTACGGCTTCGAGCAGGTCATGCCGCCGCTGCTCGAGCATCTGGAGTCGCTGCTCTCGGGTACCGGCCACGCGCTGGACCTGAACACCTTCAAGCTCGTCGACCAGCTCAGCGGCCGCATGCTCGGCCTGCGCGCCGACACCACGCCGCAGGCGGCGCGCATCGACGCCCATCTGCTCAATCGTGAAGGGGTGACGCGGCTGTGCTACTGCGGCCCGGTCGTGCACACCCAGCCCACCGGGCTCAACGCCAGTCGCGAGCCGCTGCAGTTTGGTGCCGAGCTGTTCGGCCATGGTGGGCTCGAGGCCGATCTCGAAATCATGGAACTGGCGCTGGACTGCCTGAACCTGGCGCGCGCCGACGAGCTCGTCATCGACCTGGCCGACGCCCGCGTGCTGCGCGGCGTGCTGGCCGGCGTGCCGCTGGACGGCCCGGCCTTGCAGGCGGTGGTCGAAGCGGTGTCGCTCAAGGACGGCGCGGCGGTCGATGCGCTGACGACTGGCATGCCGGAGCAGGCGCGCTCGGGCCTGCGCGCCTTGCTGCGCTTGTATGGCGGCGCCGACGTGCTCGTCAGCGCGGGCACCGAACTGCCGCAGCGCCCACTGGTGCAGCAGGCATTGCAGGAGCTCGACTGGCTGGCCGCGCATCTGCGCGCGGCCTACCCCGGGCTGCGCATCGGCTTTGATCTCGCCGACATGAGCGGCTATTCCTATTACAGCGGGCCGCGCTTTGCCATTTATGGCGCGGCCTCGCGAGACGCACTGGCGCGCGGCGGCCGCTACGACGAAGTCGGCGCGATCTTCGGCCGCAACCGCCCGGCAGTGGGCTTCAGCCTCGACCTGAAGACGCTGTCGGAGGTGGTGCCGGCGACGCTGCCGGTGCCGGCGATCCGGGCGCCCTGGGGCGAGGACGCCGAACTGCGCGCCGCTGTGCGCCGCCTGCGCGAAAACGGCGAGACCGTGCTCCTGGTGCTGCCCGGCCACGATGCCGAGTCCCAGGTTTTCCATTGCGACCGCGAACTGGTGCTGACCGGTGGTCGCTGGGTATTGCGCGCGCTTGACGCGTCGCCAGCCCTGATCCCCTGATTTCGAAGGACACAGATTCCATGCAAGCAGACATCCGGCGCGGCCTGGGCCGCAACGTGGTGGTCGTCGGCACCCAGTGGGGTGACGAAGGCAAAGGCAAGATCGTCGACTGGATGACCGACCACGCCCAGGGTGTGGTGCGATTCCAGGGCGGCCACAACGCCGGCCACACCCTGGTCATCAACGGCCGCAAGACCGCGCTGCAACTGGTGCCCTCGGGCGTCATGCGCGCAGGCGTGGCCTGCTACATCGGCAACGGCGTGGTCGTCGACCCGGCCCACTTGTTGCTCGAGATCGCCCGCCTGGAGGCCTTGGGTGTCGACGTGCGATCGCGCCTGTTCCTCAGCGAATCGTGCCCGCTCATCCTGCCCTTCCACGTCGAGATCGACCGCGCCCGGGAAGCGCTGCGCGAGACCAGCGGCAGCGGCAAGATCGGCACCACCGGCAAGGGCATCGGCCCGGCCTACGAAGACAAGGTCGCGCGCCGCGCACTGCGGGTGCAAGACCTCAAGCACCCGCGGCGCTTCGAGGCCAGGCTGCGCGACCTGCTCGATCTGCACAACGCCGAGCTCACCGGCATCCTGAAGGCCCAGCCGCTGGCGCTGCAGCCCATCCTCGACGACGCCATGGGCGCCGCCGAGCAGTTGCGCCCGCTGATGGCCGATGTCGGCTACCGGCTGTTCCAGGCCCACAACGAGGGTGCCAACCTGTTGTTCGAAGGCGCGCAGGGCACCTTGCTCGACATCGACCACGGCACCTATCCCTACGTGACCTCGAGCAATTGCGTGGCCGGCAACGCCGCCGCGGGTTCGGGCGTCGGGCCGGGCATGCTGCATTACATCCTGGGCATCACCAAGGCCTACACGACGCGGGTCGGCGGCGGGCCGTTCCCGACCGAGTTGCCGATCGACGAAGAAGGCAGCGTCGGCCATCACTTGTCGACCGCGGGCCAGGAGCGCGGCACCGTCACCGGCCGGGCGCGCCGCTGCGGCTGGCTTGACGCTGCGGCGCTCAAGCGCAGCATGATCATCAACGGCATCTCCGGCCTGTGCATCACCAAGCTCGACGTCCTCGACGGCCTGCCTGAGATCCGCATCTGCGTCGGCTACGAGCAAGGCGGCCGCCAGCTCGACGTGCTGCCGCTGGACGCCGACGAGATCACCGAATGCCAGCCGATTTACGAGACGCTGCCGGGCTGGTCCGATACCACCGCCGGGCTCACCAATTGGGAGCAGCTGCCGCTCAACGCGCGCCGCTATCTTGAACGCATGCAGGCCCTGATCGGCGCCCCGATCGACATGGTGTCGACCGGGCCCGACCGCGTCCACACCATCTTGCTGCGCCACCCGTTCCGCGCCTGATCGCGCGACAGCCACCTCAAGGAGATTCCATGCTCACCGACGACGGCAAGCACCTGTACGTGCCCTGGGACGAATACCACATGCTGACCGAGCGCCTGGCGCTCAAGATCGCCAATTCAGGCTGGCAGTTCGACCAGATCCTGTGCCTGGCGCGCGGTGGCCTGCGCCCCGGCGACGTGCTGTCGCGCGTGTTCGACAAGCCGCTGGGCATCATGTCGACGAGCTCTTATCGCGCCGAAGCGGGCACGATCCAGGGCCGACTCGACATCGCCAAGTACATCACCCTGCCCAAGGGCGAACTGGCCGGCCGCGTGCTGCTGGTCGACGACCTGGCGGACTCGGGCGTGACGCTGCGTGCGGTGGTCGACCGCCTGCGCGGCATGCCGGCCATCAGCGAGCTGCGCTCGGCGGTGATCTGGGTCAAGCAGATCTCGAACTACATGCCCGACTACTTCGTCGAAGCGCTGCCCACCAGCCCGTGGATTCACCAGCCCTTCGAGGAATACGACAACTTGCGGCCCGACGGGTTGGCCAAGAAATTTGCCGTTTGAGCGGTCGCACGCCACACGCCCCCAAGCCGGGTTTCGGCCCGGCTGCAGCGCGCCTGACGCGTTGTGCACCCAAGGACGGCGCCGCCGCTGGGCGCAAGGCCGGCGCCGCGCCGGACGCAAGAGTGGGGAGTACTGGGCGCACCAACGAAAAGGGCCGACACTTGCGTGTCGGCCCTTTTTGTCTACCGTCTTTGGTGCCCAGGAGAGGACTCGAACCTCCACGCCGTTAAGCGCTAGTACCTGAAACTAGTGCGTCTACCAATTCCGCCACCTGGGCTCTCAGGAACAAAGGATCATATCATTAAAGAAGCACGCACATCAAGTGACGCACCCATCCAAGGACCTGCCTTGATGGCCGAAGTGGAAGGCCGCGTCGAAGGCCATCGAGACGGCCACGGCTTCCTCGTTCGCGACAACGGCGAATCGGTGTATCTGCCGCCGCAGGAGATGCGCGCGGTGCTGCACAAAGACCGTTTGCTCGTGCGCATCGTGCGCTACGACCGCAAGAACCGGGCCGAAGGGCGCGTGCTCGAAATCCTCGAGCGACGCAAGAACCCGATCATCGGCCGGCTCCTGCACGAAAGCGGCCAGTGGCTGGTCGCGCCCGAGGATCGCCGCTTCGGCCAGGACATCCTGATCCCGAAGAACGCCACCGCCGACGCTGCAGTCGGACAAGTCGTCTCGGTCGAATTGACCGAATCGCCCTCGCTGCACGCGCAGCCGGTCGGGCGCGTCGTCGAAGTGCTGGGCGAGATCGACGACTCCGGCATGGAGATCGAGATCGCGGTGCGCAAGTACGAAGTGCCGCACCGCTTTTCGCCGCAGACGCTGGCGCAGGCGGCGGCCTTGCCAGACCGGCTGCGCGCCGCCGACCGCAAGCAGCGTGTCGACCTCACCGACGTGCCGCTGGTGACGATCGACGGCGAAGATGCGCGCGACTTCGACGACGCCGTCTACTGCGAGCCCTTCAAGCGTGGCCGTGGCAAGACCTTGTTCGAAGGCTGGCGCCTGGTGGTGGCGATCGCCGACGTCAGCCACTACGTCAAGCCGGGTGAGCCCATCGACGAAGATGCCTACGAGCGCGCAACCTCGGTCTACTTCCCGCGCCGGGTGATCCCGATGCTGCCCGAGAAGCTCTCCAATGGCTTGTGCTCGCTGATTCCCGATCAGGAGCGGCTGGCCCTGGTGTGCGACATGATCGTGGCCGCCGATGGCAGCGTCGACGCCTACCAGTTCTTTCCCGCCGTCATCCACTCGCATGCGCGGCTCACCTACACCGAGGTGGCCGCGGTGCTGAGCAACACCCGCGGCCCCGAGGCCCAGCGGCGCGCCGATCTGGTGCCGCACCTGCTGCACCTGCACGAGGTCTACCGCGCGCTGCTCAAGCAGCGCGCGCGCCGCGGCGCGGTCGACTTCGAGACCGTCGAAACGCAGATCATCTGCGACGACAACGGCCGCATCGAGAAGATCGTGCCGCGTGTGCGCACCGACGCCCACCGGCTGATCGAAGAGGCCATGCTGGCGGCCAACGTCTGCGCCGCCGCCTTCATCGCCGGCGCCGGCCATGCGTCGCTGTACCGGGTTCACGAAGGACCGACGCCGGAAAAGCGCGTCGCCTTGCAAAGCTATCTGCGCGCACTGGGCCTGGGCCTGCACCTGAGCGACGAGCCCACGCCGAGCGAGATCCAGGCGATTGCCCAGGCCACCCAGGGCCGGCCCGATGCGACGCAGATCCACACCATGCTGCTGCGCTCGATGCAGCAGGCGATCTACACCGCCAGCAATGCCGGCCACTTCGGCCTGGCCTTCGAGGCCTACACGCACTTCACCAGCCCGATCCGGCGCTACCCCGACCTGCTGGTCCACCGCGTCATCAAGGCCTTGCTGGGCGAGCGCAAGTACCGCCTGGTGCTGAGCCCGCTCACGCGCGTGCCCGAAGTGCGCAAAGGCGGCAAGCGCCCGGCGCGCAGCGCCAAGCCCTTGTCGGCCGAGATGGCGGACTGGGAAGCCGCTGGCGCCCATTGCAGTGCCAACGAGCGCCGCGCCGACGAAGCTTCGCGCGACGTCGAGGCCTGGCTCAAGTGCCGCTACATGCGTGAACACCTGGGCGAGGAGTTCTCTGGCACGGTCAGCGCGGTGGCTGGCTTTGGCATCTTCGTCACCCTGGACGGCATGTACGTCGAAGGCCTGATCCACATCACCGAACTGGGCGGCGAGTACTACCGCTTCGACGAAGTGCGTCAGGAGCTGCGCGGCGAGCGCTCGGGCGCCCGCTATGCCGTGGGTACGCGGGTGCGGGTGCAGGTCAGCCGGGTCGACCTCGACGGCCGCAAGATCGACGTCCGCCTGGTGCGCGACGGCGAGGCCGAGCGCCTGCTGGCG
>JAUYAJ010000526.1 GCA_030693565.1 Rubrivivax sp. | reverse complement strand
ACCTGACGGGCTCGTACCAGGCGGCTTTCATCAACGGCATCGGCTGGAACCTGCTCAACCTGGCGATCGTGCTGGTGCTGATGGCGCGGCTGCGCCGCCCGCCGGCGGCCGCCGCGCTGGCGCCCGGCTGAAGCGCTGGCGCGATCGCGTTGCACAATGGTCGGCCCTGTTCCCCGGACCGGCCCCACCATGCAAGTTCCCACGCTGGAAAACCAGGCCTTGTCGCGCATCCACCTGATCGGTGGCGAAAAAGGAGGCGTCGGCAAGTCGATGCTGTCGCGCTTGCTGGCGCAGTACTTCATCGACCGCAAGCTGGCTTTCACCGGTTTCGACACCGACCGTTCGCACGGCGCGCTGATGCGCTTTTACGCCGACTACGCCAACCCGGTGCTGGTCGACCGCTACGAGACGCTGGACGCCATCGTCGAAGGTGCGATCGAGCGCCCCGGCACGCGCGTGCTCGTCGACCTGGCGGCGCAGACCCACGAGCCGCTGGTGCGCTGGATGGACGAATCGGGTGTGCTCGACCTGGCCGACCTGTCGGGCGTGGCGCTGAACTACTGGCACGTGATGGATTCGGGCCGCGACTCGGTCGACTTGCTGCGCCGTTTGCTCGACCGCTTCGGCCAGCGCCTGCACTACGTGGTCGTGCGCAACCAGTTGCGCGGCGACGACTTCAGCCAGCTCGAACGCTCGGGCGAGCTTGAGCGCGCACGCGGCCTGGGTGCCCAGGTGATCGACCTCAAGCGCCTGCACGACAGCGTGGTGCAGAAGATCGACGCCCGCAATTGCAGCTTCTGGGCCGCCAGCAACGTCAGCGGCGCCGAAGGCCCGGGCCTGGGGCTGCTCGAGCGCCAGCGCCTGCGGCTGTGGCTGAACCACGCCTACGGCGCGATCGAGTCCGTGGCGCCCTGACGCTCAGCTACAGCGTGGCCGAGGCGGCAGCGGCCGGTGCCGCCGCCGTCGCTGAGGCTGCTGCTGAGGCTGCTGCTGAGGCTGCTGCTGCTGAGGCTGAGGCTGGCGGGGCTGCCGGTGCCGTGGCCGCCAGCGCGAGGGGCGCGGGCTGGGCAACGGGTTTGCTGGGGTCGATGCCCAGACCCGGCACCGGTGGCGCCAGCTTGGCGGCTTCGTTGGCAGCATGCTGGACCGGGTGCACGCAGGCGTCGACCAGGCGCTGGCCCAGGTGCACGTCCATCAGCATCGACTTGTCGGCGATCTGCACCACCAGCATGCGGCCAGTGACGTCTTCGAGGCGGATCGCGCCGGTGCGCGACAGCACCGGCTTCATCGCATAGCGGGACTTGCGCCAGACCACCTGCATCCAGCCGTCATGGACGGTGTCGGCCATGACATGGATGGTTTCCTTGAATTCGCAGGCGTAGTCGCCGAGCAGCACCTCGGCGGCGGCCAGCAACTGCTCGGCGTCGGCGGCCGCCAGCGGCGGCGGTGGCGGCATCGCCTTGGGCTTGGGCGCGACCTTGGCGGCGCGCGCCTTGCGCGGCGGCTCGGCCAGCGAAGCCTGGGCGGTCAGCAGCAGGCAGCAGGCGATGACGAGGGTCTTGTACAGCATCAGGCGTCCCGGGGCGGAGCGGCCGGCGGGCGGCGCGCAGAGTGGCGGAATGGCAGCGATCAGTCGCCGCCGAAGAAGGCGCTGCGCACTTGGGCGGGCAGCTGCGGGCCGGCGGCCACCGAAGTGCGGTGGGCGCGTTCGATGACATGCCAGAAATAGCGGTAGCTGGCGCGGTCGTGCAAGGTGTCGCGGTGCTGGATCGGTGCCCAGTC
>JAUYAJ010000525.1 GCA_030693565.1 Rubrivivax sp. | reverse complement strand
CCTCTCAGGCCAGCAGCGTCAGCAGCCCGAGCGCTGCGAACAGCGCAGCGCCGATGCCATGGGCCAGGCGCATCGGCAGCCAACGCGCGATGCGCTCGCCCAGCAGCACCGCCGGCACGTTGGCCAGCATCATGCCCAGCGTGGTGCCGACCACCACCGCCAGCAGGTCCGGGTAGCGCGCGGCCAGGGCGACGGTGGCGATCTGCGTCTTGTCGCCCATCTCGGCGATGAAGAAGGCGATCGCGGTGGTCACGAACACCCCCAGGCGCGGCGGGCCGGCGTCGACGGCGCCGATTTTGTCGGGCACCAGCAGCCACGCCGCCATCGCCAGGAACGACAGGCCGAGCAGCCAGCGCAGCCATTGCGGGCCCAGCCACTGGGCGATGCCGGCGCCGAGCACGCCGGCCAGCGCGTGGTTGAGCAAGGTGGCGACCAAGATGCCGGCAATGATGGGCCGCGGCTGGCGAAAGCGCGCCGCCAGCACGATGGCGAGCAACTGGGTCTTGTCGCCGATTTCGCCCAAGGCCACCAGACCGGTAGAGACGAGAAATGCTTCCATGCAGGACTTTCAGGCCGGAACAGACGGACCACGCTGCACTCCCCGGCCAGGACGGAGGCAACGCGGTCAACGGTCTGGCCAGGCTGGCAAGCTGCACGCGCCATGGCCATGAGGGCCAAGTGTGTTGACGCGGGCCCCTGCACGGGCAGGGCGGCTACTCCCCGGTGACGGGATGGCGCGAGTTTAAGGCCGCGGCGGCTCTATGCTCGGGGCCATGAAGACGCTGCTGATCGTCTACCACTCGATGACCGGGGGCACGCTGCAGATGGCGCAGGCGGCGCGCGATGGTGCCGCGGCCGAAGCGGCGCTGCAGGTGCGCCTGTTGCACGCGGCCCAGGCACAGCCTGAAGACGTGCTGGCCGCCGATGGCTACCTGTTCGCGACGCCGGAAAACCTGGCGTCGATGGCCGGGCTGATGAAGGACTTCTTCGACCGCTGCTACTACCCGGCGCTCGAGCGCGTGAACGGCCGGCCGTACGCGGCCCTGGTCTGCGCTGGCAGCGATGGCCAGGGGGCGGTGCGCCAGATTGATCGCATCGCGGCGGGCTGGCGGCTGAGGCCCGCTGCGCCGGCCTTGATCGTTTGCACGCAGGCACAAACGCCCGCGGCGATCCTGGCGCCCAAGCAAATCGGTGCCGCTGAGCTGCAGCGCTGCGCCGAACTGGGGGCGGCATTGGCAGCAGGGCTGGCGATGGGAATCTTTTGAGCGCCCCCAGGGCCGGGCTGCGCCCCGCCCGCCCCCCGCGGGGGTCAAGGAAACTTGGGGCGGCCCGGCGTTTCCTTGAGAAGCGCCCGAACCAGGATCAGCCGGCGGCGTGCTCGAGTTGCCGCGCCAGGTCGACCAGATCGCGCGCTGCGAAATCGAACTCGCCGTCGGCCCAAGGCGCCACCGGCCCGCCCGGGCCATGCTCGGCGGGCCGTGCCACATACGCTGTTCGCAGCCCGCAAGCGGCCGCCGCGCGCAGGTCGCTCGGGTGCGCTGCCACCATCAGCAAGTCGGCCGGCGCGACGTCGAGCAGGCGCGCCGCGCCCAGGTAGACCTCGGGGTCGGGCTTGTAGTGGCCGAACAGCTCGGCCGACAGCACGGCGTCCCAGGGCAGGCTGGCGTGGCGCGCCATGTCGACCAGCATCGACAGGTTGCCGTTCGACAGCGTGGCGATCGGCCAGCGCGCTTTCATCCGCGTCAGCCCGGCCACGCTGTCGGGCCAGGCGTCGAGCCGGTGCCAGATGCGGTTCAGTTCGGCGGCTTGCACTTCGGGCAGCACCAGGCCGCGTTTGGCCAGCAGGCGGTCGAGGATGCGCCGGTGCAAGCCGTCGACCGTCGTCCACGGCAGCACGCCGCGCCGCACCTCGTCCATCGCCGGCGGGTAGCCGGCGCGCCAGGCTTCGGCGAAGGCGCGCGCGTCGACCGCCAGGCCGGTGCGCACGAGCTCGCGCACGATGCTGGAATGCCAGTCGACGACGGTGCCGAAGACGTCGAAGACGATGGCGCGTGGAACGGCTGGCTTCATGGGCTGTCTCGGGTGGATCGCGCGGCCGGCGCCGGCGCCTGGCCATTGTCGATCAGCGGTTGCGCATCGCAGCGCCTAAAATTCGTCGCCCGAGTGCTGCCACGAGTGCTGCCGCTTGAGCCGCCCGCCCTTCCGAATCTGCGCGCCCGCCGCGCCACCTTGCCATGAACCCCTCCCCTTTGTCCGCCTTGTCGCCGCTCGACGGCCGTTATGCCGGCCGTGTCGCCGCGCTGCGCCCGCTGCTCAGCGAATTCGGCCTGATGCACCGCCGCGTCCAGGTCGAGGTCGAGTGGTTCATCGCCTTGTCTGACGCTGGTTTTGCCGAGTTCGCGCCGCTCGGCGCCGACGCGCGCACGCTGCTGCGTGGGCTGGTCACGGGGTTCTCCGAGGCCGACGCCCAAGCCATCAAAGACATCGAGAAGACCACCAATCACGACGTGAAGGCGGTCGAGTACTGGCTCAAGTCGCGCTTTGGCGACCAAGCCGAGCTGAAGGCGGCGGGCGAGTTCGTGCACTTCGCCTGCACCAGCGAAGACATCAACAACACCAGCCACGCGCTGATGCTGGGCGCGGCGCGCGACACCGTGCTGCTGCCCGCCATCGACCGCCTGATCGAGCGCCTGCGCCGCATGGCGGGCGAACTGGCCGAGCTGCCCATGCTCAGCCGCACCCATGGCCAGACGGCCACCCCCACCACCGTGGGCAAGGAAGTTGCCAACGTCGTGGCGCGGCTGCTGACGGCGCGCGAGCGCATCGCTTCAGTGCGCATGCTGGCGAAGATGAACGGCGCGGTCGGCAACTACAACGCCCACCTGGCGGCCTGGCCCGAGTTCGACTGGGAAGGATTCAGCCGCCGTGTCGTCGAAGAGCAGCTCGGGCTGGTGTTCAACCCCTACACGATCCAGATCGAGCCACACGACTGGATGGCCGAGCTGTTCGACGCAGTGACGCGCTGCGACACCATCCTCATCGACTGGTGCCGCGACGTCTGGGGCTACATCTCGCTGGGCTATTTCAAGCAGCGGCTCAAGGACGGCGAGGTCGGCTCGTCGACGATGCCGCACAAGGTCAACCCGATCGACTTCGAAAACGCCGAAGGCAACTTCGGCATTGCCAACGCCTTGCTCACGCACATGAGCCAGAAGCTGCCGCTGAGCCGCTGGCAGCGCGACCTGACCGACAGCACGGTGCTGCGCAACATGGGGGTGGCGCTGGGCTACTCGCTGCTCGGCATCGACTCGCTGGCGCGCGGCATCGACAAGCTGGAGGTCAACCGCGCCGCGCTGGCCGCCGACCTCGACGGCGCCTGGGAGGTGATGGCCGAAGCGATCCAGACCGTGATGCGCCGCCACGGCCTGCCCGAGCCCTATGAACAACTCAAGGCCTTCACGCGCGGCCAGCCGATGACGCGCGAGCTGATGCAAGGCTTCATCACCAATCTGGCGTTGCCCGAGGCCGAGAAGACGCGGCTGCTGGCGATGACGCCGGGCAGCTACATCGGTCTGGCGGCGACGCTGGCTCGGCGCGCTTGAGCCAGGCGTGTGCGGCCGGCGCCGGTTGGCGCCGGTGAGCTAGGGATAGACGCGGCTCGCAGCACGGAACAGTGTCCGTCGCGCGTGCAGCGACCGCCCGCCGTGGTTCGATCGCCGATCACGGTGAAGGAGTCCCCATGAATCCGACCGCCCTGACTTTCGCCAGTCGAAACCTGCGCGGCGCGCTGTGCGCGCTGTGGCTCCCTGCGGCTGCGCTCGCCCCGGGCGCCGCCCAAGCCATCGACCCGTTTGTCGCCAACGCCGTCGGCGTGACTGCCGGTGGCAGCATCGATTACGCCTTCAGGGTCTGCTTCACTTGCTTTCCCATACCGACGGGCCAAGTCGCTGCTGACATCAAGGACCATGCGGGCAGCAGCGGGCCGGTGATCGTCTCGCTGTTCGAAACCCTGGGCGACGCCATCGGCGACACCTATGGGCGGGCCTTGATCGTCGGCTTGTCGGCCGGCGAGCCTTATTTGTCGGCCAAAGCCTACGCCGCGCCGGGCGTCGGTTCACACCCAAACTTCGACGTTCCGGGCGTCTATCAGATCGGCGCCGGGGGCTTCGCCAATGCCCGCCAGCACTACACCTACATCGGCCTGTTCGCGCAGGATTACACGGTGACCTTCACGTTGACGGGCAACGCCTACACCTTGGCGCCGGGCCCGAAAGAAGGTGACTACGCGGCGATCCAGGTCAATGGCGGGCTGACGATCTGGGATGGCAAGAACCCGAGCGTCGAATCGCCGCTGGGCGGCCTCGTCGATACCAACCAGAAAGGCGTGAACGGATCCGCCGGCGCATTCTCTGAGACCGCATCGGTCTCGATCAGCGTCAACCCCGGTGACAGCTTCTTTCTTCAGGCCTTCTTGAGCGCCAACGTGTCGGTGGGGGGTTGGGGTTCGGGGGACGCGTCGAACTCCTTGTCGGTGGCATTCACGGCCGGCGACACCAGCCTGCTGACGCCCCTGCTGGCCGCCGTTCCCGAGCCATCAACCTATGCTTTGATGTTGCTCGGTCTGGGGCTCACCGCAGCGGCCGCGCGGCGCCGGCGCGGCTGATTGCGGCGAAGTCCTGGGCAGGCCACGCCTGCCTACAATCACCGCATGTCATTTGCCGACAAGCTGTTGCAGGCGCAAGCCAGCGCCGATTCGATGTTGTGCGTGGGCCTGGACCCCGACGTGGCCAAGCTCCCGGGCCCCTGGCAGGGCGACGCGTCGCGCATCTTCGACTTCTGCGCCGCCATCGTCGACGCCACCAAGGACCTGGTCTGCGCCTTCAAGCCGCAGATCGCCTACTTCGCCGCTGCGCGCGCCGAGGACCAGCTCGAACGGCTGATGGACCACATCCGCCGCGTCGCGCCCGCGGTGCCGGTGATCCTGGACGCCAAGCGCGGCGACATCGGCGCCACCGCCGAACAGTACGGCCGCGAAGCCTTCGAACGCTATCAGGCCGACGCGGTGACGCTGTCGCCCTTCATGGGCCTGGACTCGATCGAGCCCTACATGCGCTGGACCGGCAAGGGCTTGATCCTGCTCTGCCGCACCTCGAACCCGGGCGGCGACGACTTGCAGGCCCAGCGCCTGGCCGGCGGCGAATTGCTCTACGAGCGCATCGCCCGGCTGGCCGCCGGCGAGTGGGGCCGCGGAGCGCAGCTCGGCCTGGTGGTCGGCGCGACCTATCCTGGCGAACTGGCCCGCGTTCGTGAGTTGGCGCCGACGCTGCCGCTGCTCATCCCCGGTGTCGGCGCGCAAGGTGGTGACGCCGCGGCCACGGTGCAGGCCGGCTGGCGCGGCGCCTCCGATGGCCGCGTCAGCGGGCCCATCATCGTCAGCAGTTCGCGCGCCGTGCTCTATGCCGGCGCCGATGCTGATTTCGCCCTGGCCGCTCGCCGGGTGGCGCAGACCACCCGCGAACTGCTGCAAAAGGCCCGCCACAGCCCCTGAGTTCAGGGGGTGACCCGCCCGAACAAGGGGGGAAACCGGGGTTCCACCGGCAATGCACCGGGAAGGGGCTCGCATAGGATGTGGGGTGTCGCTGGAGCGACACACCTCCTCCGCCGTGAACGCAGACATCGACGACGACACCTTGGTTCCGCCCGACTCGCTGCCGCCGCCCACCCAGTGGCGCCGCGGCGGCCCGCGGCGTCGCGGGGTTCACGCCTACATGTCGCGCTGGTTCTTCGGCAGTGGTGTGCTGGTGTCTTTGCTCAGCGCGCTGCTGACGCTGCTGCTGCCGCTCGATGTCGGCGGCGATCGCCAGGTCATGGCGGCTTCGGCGTTCGCGCTGACGGGCGGGCTGTCGGCACTGGGCCTGCTGGTGCGCCGGCCTCATGTCGAGACTGCGATGGCGGCGCTGCTGGTGGCCGCCACGCTGGTGATTGCCGGCACCGCCGTGCTGCTGGGTTGGGGCTTGACGGCGCCCGGCCTGGGCTTCTACGCCATCTTCGTCTGCATCGCCTGCGTCGTGGCCGGCCCGCGCCTGGGCATGCTGGTGGCGGCGCTGGCGGCGCTGGCGTTGGTCGGCATCGAACTGGCGCCGGGCCTGCTGGCGCTGGAGATTGCACTGGCGCGTCCGCCGGCTGGCAGTCTGCAACTGCCGGCCTACTTGTTGCTGGTGGCCCTGGGGCTGGCCGGCGACCTGACGCTGGCCAAGGTCACCCACCGCTACAACCGCGCTGCCGACGACCGTGAGCAGCGTTTCCGCGGCTTGCTGGCGATCGCCGCCGACGCTTACTGGGAGATCGATCAGCAGTACCGGCTGGTCGAGGTGACCAACCAGCGCGACCCGACGCTGTCCTTGCGCACCGACGACGGCCTGGGTGAAGTGCCCTGGGAGTTGCCGCAGTTCATCAGCGACGCCGAGACGCTCGATCGCCTGCAGGCCGACCTCGACGCGCGCCAGCCGTTTCGCGATCTCACCGTGCACTGGCAAGGCGTGTCGCAGGCCGAGCCGATGCGCTGCTTCATCGTCAGCGGCGAGCCGCGTTTCGACGAACGCGGCGTCTTCCTGGGTTACTGGGGGGTGGCGCGCGACGTCACCGCCGAGCTTGCCGCGCACGAAGCGCTGGCGGCCACCGAGACGCGCTATCAAGACCTGTTCTCGCGCATTCCGACCCCGCTGGTCATGCACCGCGACGGTTTCGTCATCGACGCCAACCCGGCTGGCGTGGCCTTGTTCGGCTACAAGGATCTGGCCGAAATGATCGGCCGCGACATGATCGCCGCCTTCGAAAGCGGCGACTCGCGTGAACGCGCACGGCGTCGGCTCGACGAGCTGACCGCGCTGCCAGCGGGCCAGCAGCTCGGCCAGACCGACTACCGGCTGCTGCTGCGAAGCGGCCGCCGCGTTGCCGTGCGCGCCACCGGCGTCCAGGTCGACGTCGATGGCGGCCCGGCCGTGCTGTCGATCTTCATCGACGACACCGAACGCCATGCGGCTGAAGATGCGGTTCGCCGCTCTGAGGCCATGCTGTCGCACCTGGTGGCCACCAGCCCCGACGTCATCACGCTGACCGACCTCAGCACGGGGCGCTACGCGATGGTGAACCGCACCTTCGAGCGCCTGGTCGGCTGGCGTGCCGATGAAGTGGTGGGCAAGACCTCGATCGAGCTCGGCGTCTGGAACCAGCCCGACGACAGGGCGCGGCTGCTCACCGAACTGCAGGACCGCGGCGCGGTGCAGAACATGCCGACGCACTTCGTTGCCAAGGATGGCCGGGTCGTGCAGATGCTGGTGTCGGCGGCGCGTTTCTCGATGGACCGGCGCGACTACCTCGTCATCAATGCCCGCGACGTCACTGAAAGTGAACGCCTGCGCCTGGAGCGCGAAGCGATTCTGGCCAGCGCCTCGATCGGCATCGCCGTCACCCGCGACCGCCGCTTCGTGCTCGCCAACCCGTTCTTCGAGCAGATGTTCGGTTGGCCGCCCGGCGGCCTGGTCGGCCAGCCCGGCCAGGTCGTCTGGCCCGACGCCGCCGCCTATGCCGATGTGGGTGCGACCTCCGGGCCGCAGCTGACGCGTGGCGCCCAGGTCGAGATCGAACGGCGCATGCGCCGGCGTGACGGCAGCAGCTTCCTCGGCCGCATCGTCGGCAAGGCCATCGACCCGACGCAGCCGGTGCTGGGCGGCACCGTCTGGATCGTCGAGGACGTCACCGACCGGCGCCAGTTCGAGGCCGATTTGTCGCTGGCCAGAGACGAGGCCGAAGCTGCCAGCCGCGCCAAGAGCGCCTTCCTGGCCAACACCAGCCACGAGTTGCGCACGCCGCTCAATGGCATGCTTGGCCTGGTGCAGCTGGCGCGCAGCCCGGGCATCGACGATGGCACCCGCCAGCAATACCTGAACCAGATTGCCGAGAGCGCGCAGTCGCTCGCCGACGTCATCACCGACATCCTCGACCTGTCCAAGATCGAGGCCGGCAAGCTGCTGCTCGAGACCGTCAGTTTCGACCTGGTTGCACTGCTGCAGGCGCTGCACCGCTCGTATGACTCGCTGGCCACGGCGCGCGGCCTGCGCCTGGTGCTCGACCTCGGTGACGCCGAGGTAGGCGTCGTCAGCGGCGACCCGCTGCGCGTGCGCCAGATCCTCGGCAACTTCCTCAGCAATGCGGTCAAGTTCACCGCCGCCGGCGAGGTGCGGCTGCAACTGCAATGCCTGGGCGGTCAGCGGCTGCGGCTGCAGGTCAGCGACACCGGCATCGGCATCGACCGCGCTGTCCAGCAGCGCTTGTTCCAGCCCTTCAGCCAGGCCGACGAGTCGACCACCCGGCGCTTTGGTGGCACCGGACTGGGCTTGTCGATCTGCCGTGAGCTGGCGACGCTGATGGGCGGCTCGGTCGGCGTCGACAGTGCGCTCGGCCAAGGCAGTGTCTTCTGGGTCGAGCTGCCATTGCCGGCGGCGCGGCTGGCCGCAAACGAAGCCAGCGACCGCGACAGTGAAGAGGGTGCGCTGCGTGGCGCCCGCGTGCTGCTGGTCGAGGACAATGCGGTCAACATGATGATCGCCGCGGCCTTGCTGGAGCGCTGGGGCGTGCAGGTGGCCCAGGCCGGGGACGGCCGCCAGGCTGTCGATGCCGTCCAGCAGGCGGCCGACCAGGGGATGCCGTTCGACGCCGTGCTGATGGACGTGCAGATGCCGGTGATGAGTGGCCACGACGCAACCCGCGCGCTGCGCGCCACCGCCGCCGGCCAGCGCCTGCCCATCATTGCGCTGACGGCGGCGGCGCTGGTCAGCGAACGCGAGCACGCGCTGCAGGCCGGCATGGACGACTTCCTGACCAAGCCCATCGACGCCGACCGTTTGCGCAGCACCTTGGCGCGCTGGCTGACCGAGCGTCGCCGCGAGCGCTGACGGAGCGTGCCGTGGCGGCGCCACTGTTCGTGACATATCACCGCCGCGGCGGTCGGACCCTGGGGGCGTCACCCCAGGTGCGGGCGGCAGCGGCCTGAGAAAATACGCACCGTCTCCCCCGCCCAAGGATGGCGCCGCTCTGCGGCGAGCCGCCATCCGCATCGACCGCGCCGCATGTCCCTGATCCTGGCCGCCACCTTGGCGGCATCCGTCACTGCAGCACCTGCTTGTTCCTGGGATCGACCCGGTCACAACCCGTTCATCGGCGACATCATCGCCGCCGTCGACCACTACACCGACATGCCGGTCGGCGTGCGCGCGGCGTTGAAGGCGCGCATGGCGGAGCGCCGCTACGACGAGATCGTCACCATCGGCCGCGATGCCATCGTCGGCCGCCATCGTTATGCCCCCGATTTGCGTGACATGCACTTCGGCAGCGGCCAGGTCTGCCGGACGGTGACGCGCAAGGCCTGGGGCGCGCACGCCATCGAGCGTGGGCTGGTCTATTGCGAGAGTGGGCACTGCGTCATCGTGCCCACGGTCTGCCGCAACCTCAGTCGCGTGACCCGGCTGCCCGACGCCCCTGAGTCAGCCGGCGCGTCCGGCGCCCGCGGCGCTGCCGAGCCCGGCTCGGCGGATGCGCCGGCGCTGGCCCTCAACGAGGAACTGCAGTTCGAAGCGCCCGCCGCCGGCCCCGGCACGCCCTCGCCAGCCGCGCTGAGCTTTGCCGGGCTGGTCGCGGACTCGGCGGGTGGCGGCGCGGGCCCTTTGCTGCGAGGCGCGCCGGGCAGCTTTGGCGACGGCGCGAGCGCAGCGCTGCCGCAGCCCCCCGGAGCATGGCCCGACATCGGCCTGCCGCCGCTGCTGCACCCGACCCTGCTGCCGACGCAGACGCCTGCACTGCTGCCGACACCGGGCGTGCCCGAACCGGCGTCCTGGATCTTGCTCGGACTGGGCGTGCTGGGCTTGGCCGGGCTCAAGGCCCGGCGGCAGTTGCAGCCTTAGACTGATTTCCATGCGCATTCAGCACCTGGGCCGGCGCGACCATGCCGAGATGGAGGCCGCGATGCGCGCCTTCACCGCAGCGCGCGCTACCGACACCGAAGACGAACTCTGGCTGGTGGAACACGCGCCGGTGTTCACCCAGGGCGTGGCCGGCCGCGACAGCCATGTGCTGGCGGCCGGTGACATCCCCGTCGCGCGCAGCCAGCGCGGCGGCCAGGTCACCTATCACGGCCCCGGGCAGGTGGTGGCCTACCCGCTGGTCGACCTGCGGCGGCTCGACATCTACGTCAAGGAATACGTGTTCCGCCTCGAACAGGCCGTGCTCGACACGCTGGCCGAATGGGCGGTGACCGGGCACCGCGTGCGCTCGGCACCGGGCATCTACGTGCGCCTGGACGACCCCTTCGGCCATGCCGCGCTGGCCCCGGCAGCGCCCGGCGAAGACCCGTTCCGCGGCCTCGGCAAGATCGCTGCGCTGGGCATCAAGGTGAGCAGGCACTTCGCGTATCACGGCGTGGCGCTGAACGTGGCGATGGATCTTGAGCCCTTCCAGCGAATCGACCCCTGCGGCTATGCCGGGCTCAAGACGGTCGACCTGCGGGCGCTGGGCGTGGCCGTCGACTGGGACGATGCCGCACGCCGCCTGGCGGCGCAGTTGCAGCGCCGTCTGGCCTGAGCGTGGTGCCTGCACGGGGCCGGCCGCTAAACTCAGGGATTGCACCGAGATCCGCGGACCACCGACCATGAACAACCTGACGCCCGAAGCCTACGACCCCACGGTCAAGCAGAAGTCGCAGGCCAAGACTTCGCGCATCCCGATCAAGGTGGTGGCCGCCGAGGTGTTGAAGAAGCCGTCGTGGATCCGCGTCAAGGCCGGTTCGCCGTCGACGCGTTTCTACGAGATCAAGCAGATCCTGCGCGAGCACAAGCTGCACACGGTGTGCGAAGAGGCCAGCTGCCCGAACATCGGCGAGTGTTTCGGCAAGGGCACGGCCACCTTCATGATCATGGGTGACAAGTGCACCCGGCGCTGCCCGTTCTGCGACGTCGGCCATGGCCGGCCCGACCCGCTCGACGCCAGCGAGCCGGAGAACCTGGCGCGCACGATCGCCGCACTCAAGCTGCAATACGTGGTGATCACGAGCGTCGACCGCGACGACTTGCGCGACGGCGGCGCCGCCCACTTCGTCGCCTGCATCGAGCGCACGCGCGAGCTGTCGCCGCAGACGCGAATCGAGATCCTGGTGCCCGACTTCCGCGGCCGCGATGACCGCGCGCTCGACATCTTGCGCGCCGCCCCGCCCGACGTCATGAATCACAACCTGGAAACCGCGCCGCGCCTGTACAGGCAAGCGCGCCCTGGCAGCGACTACGCCTTCAGCCTGAACCTGCTGAAGAAGTTCAAGGCCTAGCACCCGAATGTGCCGACCAAGAGCGGCCTGATGGTCGGCCTGGGCGAGACCGACGACGAGATCCTGGCGGTGATGCGCGACATGCGCGCGCACGACATCGACATGCTGACCATCGGCCAGTACCTGGCGCCCAGCGGCCACCACCTGCCGGTGCGCCGCTACGTGCACCCTGACACTTTCGCGATGTTCGAGGCCAAAGCGGTGGAGATGGGCTTCAGCCATGCCGCCGTCGGTGCGATGGTGCGTTCGAGCTACCACGCCGACGAGCAGGCGCACGCGGCGGGGGTGGCCGGCGCGCGCTGATCCGGCCGGCATTGCCGGCGCGTTGATCAGCTCTCGGCGAGCAGCTTTTCGACCTGGCGGTGCAGCGCGGCGAAGTCGGGCTCGCCGACGTAGCGCTTGACGATGGCGCCGCGCTTGTCGATCAGAAAGGTCGTCGGCGTGATCTTGACGTCACCGAAGCCGCGCGCGATGGCGCCGGTGTTGTCGATGACGACGCCGAAAGGCAGCTGGCGCGATTCGGCGAAGTTCGCCACATAGGCCGGCGGGTCGTAGCTCATCGCCACCGCCAGCGTCTCGTAGCCGCGCGCCTTGTATTTCTGGTGGGTGGCGGCGATCTCGGGCATCTCCTTGACGCAGGTGACGCAGCTCGTCGCCCAGAAGTTGACCAGCACCACCTTGCCGCGCAGCGTCGCGGTCGAGCCCTTGCTGCCGTCGAGCAGCGTGTAGCTGAACTCCGGCGCGGCGTCACGCGCCGAGCAGCCCAGCAGCCCGCCCGCGAGGGCGGCGGCCAGCGTTGCCAACAAGGCGGTTCGGCGTGCAAGATGGGTTGACATGAGCAGACAGGAGATCAACATGGAGCGAAGACAGTTTACGGCAGCCCTGATGGGCAGCCTTGCAGCAGGGGTGGCATTGCCGGCCTTCGCGCTCAGCCAGGGCGACGCCGCCGCCGGCATCCGCGCGGCGCTGGAGCGCGGCGCCATCGCTGCCGTCGACTTGCTCGGGCGCAGCGACGGTTTTCTGGGCAACCCGAAAGTGCGCATCGGCCTGCCGGGGTTTCTGGAAGACGAGGCCAAGCTGCTGAAGTACACCGGCCAGAGCCACCGTGTCGAAGAGCTGGAAACGGCGATGAACCGCGCCGCCGAAGCCGCGGTGCCGCAGGCGAAGTCGATGCTCGTCAGCGCGGCCAAGTCGGTCACCGTCGAAGACGCCTTGCGCATCGTGCGCGGCAACGACACCTCGGTCACCGACTACTTCTCGTCGCGCACGCGCGAGCCGCTGTCGGTGCAGTTCCTGCCCATCGTCACCCGCGCCACCGAACAGGTTGCGCTGACCGACCGCTACAACGCGGTGGCCGGAAGGATCGCCAGTTTCGGCCTGCTGAAGGAACGCGACGCCAACATCGAGCAATACGTCACCGCCAAGGCGCTCGATGGCCTGTTCCTGATGATCGGCGAGGAAGAGCGCAAGATCCGCGCCGACCCGCTGAAGACCGGCAGCGACCTGCTGCGCCGCGTCTTCGGCCGCTGACGCCGCGGCGCCAGGCGCCTCAGATCACGCCGTCGCTGCGCAGCCGGCTGCGCGCGTCGGCGTCTATGCCCATCTCCCCCAGCACTTCGTCGGTGTGCTGGCCCAGCAGCGGCGGCGGGCGCCGCAACTGCACCGGCGTCGCCGACAGCTTCATCGGGCTGGCCACCAGCGACAGCGCGTCCGTGTGCGGATGCGCCAGCTCGACCTTCATGCCGCGCTCGAGCACCTGCGGATCGGCGAACACGTCCTCGAGGTCGTTGATCGGTCCGCAAGGCACCTTGGCCGCTTCGAGCGCGGCCAGCCAGTCGGCGCGCTGGCGCTGGCGCAGATAGGGCTCGAGCAGCGGCACCAGCGTCTCCCGGTGGCGCACGCGCAAGGCGTTGGTGGCGAAGCGCGCGTCGGCGGCCAGGTCGGCGCAGCCGGCGACGGCGCAAAAGCGCGCGAACTGGCCGTCGTTGCCGACGGCCAGGATCAGGTGGCCGTCGGCAACCTCGAAAACCTGGTATGGCACGATGTTCTGTTGCGCATTGCCGGCGCGCCGCGGCGCCTTGCCGGTGACGAGGTAGTTGGCGCCCAGGTTGGCCAGCATCGCCACCTGGGTGTCGAGCAAGGCCATGTCGATCACCTGGCCTTCGCCGCTGGCCTCTGCGTGGCGCAGCGCCGCCAGGATGGCGACGGTGGCGTACATGCCGGTGAACAGGTCGGTCACCGCCACGCCGACCTTCTGCGGCCCGCCGCCGGGCCGGTCGTCGCGCTCGCCGGTGATGCTCATCAGCCCGCCCATGCCTTGAATGGCGTAGTCGTAGCCGGCGCGTTCGCGGTAGGGCCCGGTCTGGCCGAAGCCGGTGATCGAGCAATACACCAGGCGCGGGCAGCGCTGGCGCAGGCTGGCGGCATCCAGGCCGTAGCGCGCCATGTCGCCGACCTTGAAATTTTCGACCAGCACGTCGCAGCCGTCGGCCAGCCGGCGCACCAGGTCTTGCCCTTCGGGGCGGGCGATGTCGATCGTCACCGAGCGCTTGTTGCGGTTGGCGCCCAGGAAGTAAGCCGCTTCAGCGGTGTCCTGGCCGTCGCGGTCTTGCAGGAAGGGCGGGCCCCAGCCGCGGGTGTCGTCACCGGCGCCGGGGCGTTCGATCTTGATGACTTCGGCGCCGAGGTCGGCCAGCGTCTGGGTGCACCAGGGGCCGGCGAGCACGCGCGACAGGTCGAGCACACGGATGCCGGCGAGGGCGGCGGGGGCGGGGTTTTGCGAAGGCGTCATGGCCGCCATTCTGCGGCCCGGATAATCGCGCCATGAATTCCTTGTCCGGGCGCGTGCTTGCCGCCGCCGTCGCCACCGTGCTGACGGCTTGTACGCCGACGCTGGACTGGCGCGAGCTGCGAGCCGCCGATGGCACGCTCACGCTGCTGCTGCCCTGCAAGCCCGCCAGCCATGCGCGCAAGGTCCAGCTGGCCGGGCAGGCGGTGACGCTGACGCTGCTGGCCTGCCGCGCTGGTGAGGTGACCTGGGCGCTGGCCCATGCCGACATGGTCGACCCGGCGCGCGTCACGCCGGCGCTGGACGAGCTGCGGCAAGCCGCGCTGGCCAACCTGGGCGCGACCACCGGGGCCGCCTTGCCGCTGGCGGTGGCCGGCGCCACGCCCAACCCGTCCAGCAGCCGCGTCGCCATCAGCGGCCACCTGCCCGACGGCAGCGCGGTCCAGGAAGAACTGGCGGTGTTCGCCCGCGGCACCCGTGTCTTCCAGGCGACCGCGGTGGGCGCGCGGCTGGAGCCGCAGGCGCTGCAGACCTTTTTCACCGCCTTGCGCGCCGGTTCATGAGCGCCGACAGCGCACCCGTGCGCGGGCTGAGCGTGCGCGCCGCGGCGCTGGTGTTCTTCGCCTTTGCGTTCGCCTATTTCCTCTCGGCGCTGCTGCGCGCGGTGACGGCCACGCTGGCGCCGGTGTTCAGGGTCGAGCTCGGCCTGCAGGCGGCCGACCTGGGATTGCTGGCCGGGGCCTATTTCTTCGGCTTTGCAGCCGTCCAGCTGCCGCTCGGCCGCGCGCTCGACCGTTTCGGCCCGCGCCGGGTGTTGCTGGTGTTGCTGAGCCTGGCGGTGCTGGGCTGCGCGGCTTTCGCGCTGGCGCCCAACCTGCCGGCGCTGATCGCTGCCCGGGTGCTGATCGGTGCCGGCGTGGGCGCTTGCCTGATGGCGCCGCTGACCAGCTACCGGCGCCTGTTCAGCGCCGGCAGCCAGCTGCGCGCCAATTCGTGGATGCTGATGACCGGATCGCTCGGCATGGTGGCGTCGACGCTGCCGGTGCAATGGTTGTTGCCGCTGCTCGGTTGGCGCGGCCTGTTCTGGGCCGCCGCCGTCTTGCTGCTGGCGGCGATCGCGCTCATCGCCTGGCTGGCGCCGCGCGACCCGGCGCCCGAGCCAGGGGCCGGCGGCGCGGCACAGCCCAGCGGCTACCGCGCCATCGTTCGGCACCCGCTTTTCGTGCGCATGGCGCCGCTGGCCTTCTTCACCTACGGCGGCATGATCGCCGTCCAGGCTTTGTGGGCCGGGCCTTGGATGACCCGGGTCACCGGCGCCTCGCCCGACGAGGCCGCAAGCGGCTTGTTCGCCATCAACCTGAGCATGCTGTTCACCTTCATGGTCTGGGGCGCGTTGCTGCCGCACCTGACCCGGCGCGGCCTGGGCGCCGTGCGCTTGATCACCTGGGGCGTGCCAGTCAGTCTGGTGGTGCTCGCGGCCGTCGTGTTGCTGGGCAGCAGCGCCGGCGCTGCGCACTGGGCGCTGTGGTGCGTTTCCAGCACCTTCGTGGCGCTGTGCCAGCCGGCGGTCGGCCAGGCCTTCCCGGCTGCGCAGGCAGGCCGGGCGCTGTCGGCCTTCAATCTGGTGATCTTCGGCGGCGTGTTTTGTCTGCAGTGGGGCATCGGCCTGCTGATCGACGCTTTCCAGGCCGCCGGCCTGACCGAGATCGGCGCCTTTCAGGCAGCTTTTGGCGCCTTCTGGGTCTGCTGCACTGGGGCATTTGTCTGGTTCGTGGTCGCGCCGCGTGTCGCGCCCGATAATGCCGGCTGACGCGTAGCACCATGCCCGGCCTTCTGATCATTGCCCATGCCCCGCTGGCTTCATCCCTGAAGGCGGTGGCCAGCCATGTCTATCCCGACTGCAGCGAGCGCCTGATTGCGCTCGACGTCGAGCCTGGCGCCACCACCGAGCAGGTCGAGGCGGCTGCGCGTGCGGCACTCGCCAGCCTGAAGCAGCCCGACGCGCTGATCCTCGCCGACGTCTTCGGCGCCACCCCGTGCAATGCCGCGCTCAAGCTCGCCGACGGCGTGCACGTGCGCGCTGTCGCCGGCGTCAACGTGCCGATGCTGTGGCGCGCACTGTGCTACGCCGACGAGCCGCTCGACGTGCTGGTCGGGCGTGCGCTGGCCGGCGCCACCCAGGGCGTGATGCAGGTCGCGGCGCCGCGACGCCAGAACCAACAAGTCCCCAGCTGCCCCCATGATCAAGTCCAGTCTAGAGATCAGCAATAAGCTCGGCCTGCATGCGCGGGCGTCGGCCAAGCTCAGCAAGCTGGCGGGCAGTTTTCAAAGTGACGTCCATCTCAGCCGCAATGGCCGGCGCGTCAACGCCAAGAGCATCATGGGCGTGATGATGCTGGCCGCCGGGCTGGGGGCGACGGTCGAGATCGAGACCGAAGGCGCCGATGAAGGCGACGCGATGCAGCAGTTGCGCGCCTTGATAGAAGGCAAGTTCGGCGAAGGGCAGTGAGCCGGGCGGCGGCCGCCACTGGCCTGCGGGCAGGCTACAGTGAGCGTCCATGAGCATTCAGATCTTCGGCATGCCGGTTTCCCGTGGCGTCGCCATCGGGCGCGCCGTGCTGATCGCGTCGAGCCGGGTTGACGTCGCACACTACTTCGTGCCGATCGACGGCGTCGACCATGAGATCGAGCGCCTGCGCGACGCCCGCGACCTCGTTGCCGCCGAATTGACCGCGATCAAGCGCGACCTGCCGGCTGACGCCCGCGGCGAACTGGCCGCACTGCTCGACGTGCACCTGATGCTGTTGCACGACGAAGCCCTGACCGGCGCCACCAAGGCCTGGATCAGCGAGCGCCACTACAACGCCGAATGGGCGCTGTCGGCGCAGCTCGAGGTGCTGGCGCGCCAGTTCGACGACATGGAGGACGAGTACCTGCGCGAACGCAAGGCCGACGTCGAGCAAGTCGTCGAGCGGCTGCTGCGCGGGCTGACGCGCTCTGAGTCCGAGGGCGATCTGGGCGCCATCGCCATGAGCCGGCAGGCGCGCGACTTCGCCGGTGAAGACCCGCTGGTGCTGGTGGCCAACGACGTCGCCCCCGCCGACATGATGCAGTTCAAGCGCAGCATCTTCACCGGTTTCGTCACCGACGTCGGCGGGCGCACCTCGCACACCGCGATCGTGGCGCGCAGCATGGACATCCCCGCCGTCGTTGGCGCGCGTGAAGCCAGCCGGCTGATCCGCCAGGACGACTGGCTGGTGATCGACGGCGACGCCGGCGTCGTCATCGTCAACCCCTCGACCATCGTGCTGGAGGAGTACCGCTTCCGCCAGCGCCAGAGTGAACTCGAGCGCGCGCGGCTGGACCGGCTGCGCCACACGCCGGCAATCACCCTGGACGGCGAGGCGGTTGAACTGCTGGCCAACATCGAACTGCCCGACGACGCGGGCAGCGCACTGGAAGCCGGCGCTGTCGGCGTCGGCCTGTTCCGCAGCGAGTTCCTGTTCATGAACCGGGGCGGCGACCTGCCCGACGAAGACGAGCAGTTCGAAGCCTACCGCGCCGCCGTCGTCGCCATGCAGGGTTTGCCGGTGACGATACGCACCGTCGACATCGGCGCCGACAAGCCGCTCGACCGCATGGGGCTGCATGAGTTGCGGCACGAGCACACGCTCAACCCGTCGCTGGGATTGCGGGCGATTCGCTGGAGCCTAGCCGAGCCCGGCATGTTTCGCCAGCAACTGCGGGCCATCCTGCGCGCCTCGGCCTTCGGCAAGGTGCGCATCCTGATACCCATGGTGGCCCAGCTGAGCGAAGCCAGGCAGACGCTGGAGGCGGTGGCGCGAGCGCGCCAGCAGCTCGACGATGCGGGCCGCGCCCATGGTGCGGTCGAAGTCGGGGCGATGGTCGAAGTGCCTGCGGCGGCCTTGATGATCGATCGCCTGCTGCAGCACTTCGACTTCGTCTCCATCGGCACCAACGACTTGATTCAGTACACGCTGGCGATCGACCGCGCCGACGAGGCGGTCTCGCACCTGTTTGATCCATGGCACCCGGCCGTGCTGCAACTGATTGCCGGCACCATCCGCAGCAGTCTGGACGCCCGCCGCCATGTCAGTGTCTGCGGCGAAATGGCGGGCGACCCCGCGTTCACCGATCTGCTGCTGGCCATGGGCTTGCGCAGCTTCTCAATGCACCCGGCCCAGCTGGCGGCCGTCAAACAGCGCGTGCTGCGCGCCGACACCCGCAAGCTGGCCGCCGCACTGGCGCCGGTGATGGCGGCAGAGAGCCCGGCCAAGGCCGCCGCGCAGATGCTGGGCGGGATGGCTGCGCACTGAGTGGCGCCTGCCCACGGGGCTGTGCGCCTTGTGGCAACGGGCCTTTGCAGCCACTTCTTCGAAAGATCTTGCGCCTCGAGAAAACCCTGTGCTACAGTCTATGGCTCTGCTGATCACAAGCAAACGACGAGCGGCGACAAGCCAGCGAGTCGGAAGCGAGAAAAGCAGAAAGCCGACGAGGTTGACAGGTTGTTAAATAACAGGTCATAATCACAGGCTCTGCTGATCACAAGCAAACGACGGGCGGCGACAAGCTGGCAAGTCGGAAGCGAGAAAAGCAGAAAGCCCTTGAGGTTGACAGGTTGTTAAATAACAGGTCATAATCACAGGCTCTGCTGATCAAACGCAAGAAGCAAGCGACGCAAGTTGAATGTGGAAAGCAAGAAAAGCAGAAAGACAGAGTGCTTGACAAGGTTTTATAAATCGTGTCATAATCGATGTCTGCGCTGACTGAGTCAGCCGCGCTGAAAAGCGAAGCTCTTTAACAACATACAGCCGATAAGCGTGGGCGTTTGAAGGCGAGTACCAGAGTCGAAAGACTCAGGTCTCATGACCTTAAACGCTCATGGAAATTAAAGTGAAGTTCACTTTGATTCCTTTATGAGTAAATTCAAGATCGAACTGAAGAGTTTGATCCTGGCTCAGATTGAACGCTGGCGGCATGCCTTACACATGCAAGTCGAACGGTAACGCGGGGCAACCTGGCGACGAGTGGCGAACGGGTGAGTAATACATCGGAACGTGCCCAGTA
>JAUYAJ010000522.1 GCA_030693565.1 Rubrivivax sp. | reverse complement strand
CGCCGCTGCGGCGCCCGCCGCGGCGCAAGAGCCGGGCTTGCTGGCCTCGCTGCTTGAAAATCCGCTGGTGCTGCCGGCCGCCGGCGTGCTGGTGGCCTTGCTGGCAGGCCTGGGCATCTACCGCCTGCGCGGCCGTGGCCGCAAGCCGGCGGGCGAGACCTCGTTCCTGGAAAGCCGGCTGCAGCCCGATTCCTTCTTCGGCGCCAGTGGCGGCCAGCGCATCGACACCCGCGAGGCCACGGCGGGCAGCGCCGGCTCGTCGATGAGTTATTCGCTGAGCCAGCTCGACGCCATCGGCGATGTGGATCCGGTGGCCGAAGCCGATGTCTACCTGGCCTACGGCCGCGACCTCCAGGCCGAAGAGATCCTGAAAGAGGCGATGCGCGGCAACCCCGATCGCATGGCCATCCGCACCAAGCTGCTCGAGGTCTACGCCAAGCGCCGCGACGCCAAGGGCTACGAGCTGCTCGCCACCCAGGTCTATTCACTGACCCATGGCACCGGCGAGGACTGGGCCAAGGCGCAGGAGATGGGCCGCCAGCTCGATCCCGAGAACCCGCTCTACCAGCCGGGCAGCGAACCCGATCTGGCGGTCGACGACGCCGGCGACATCGTCGAGCCGCTGGGCGCGAGCACGATGCCGCACACCGCCAAGGCGGCGCCGCCGGCCTTCGAGCCGGCCGAGGACGCCACGCTGTCGGGCGGCCTCGACCTCGACCTCGATCTGTCTGCCGACGCCACGCCGGCGCCCGAGCGCCCTGAATCCGCCAACGAAGCCACCCAGGCCTTGCAGACCGGCGCCGAGATGGGCGCCGACAACAGCCTGGACTTCGACCTGCCCGACGACCGGCCCTCGGCCGTCGAGGAAAGCACACGGCCGGGCGTGCTGCAGGCGGCGGCTTCGGCACGCGCCGACGACGGCCTGGACTTCGACCTCGGCGACCTCGACCAGCCGGCAGCGGCGGCGACCGCGGCAGCGCCGGCGCCAGCGGCCGAGCCCGACGTCGACTTCGGCGACTTCGGTGTCGGCCAGGGCGCAGCTGCCGATGCCGACGGCCCGATCGACGCCGACGACCCGCTGGCGCGCAAGCTTGAACTGGCGGACGAGTTCCGCCAGATCGGCGACCTCGAAGGCGCCCGCGACCTGCTCGAGGAAGTGATCGCCAAGGCCCAGGGTGGCTTGCGCACCAAGGCCCAGGGCATGCTCGACAGTCTTGAGTGACAGCCCCGCGCCGCCGATGACGCGGCTGGCGCTGGGCGTCAGCTACCGCGGCACGGCCTACCATGGCTGGCAGTCGCAAGCCGACGGCAGGGCGGTGCAGGACGCGCTGGAACGCGCGCTGTCGGCCTTTGCGGCCACGCCGCTGACCACCGTCTGCGCCGGCCGCACCGATTCAGGCGTGCACGGCCTGAACCAGGTCGTGCACATCGACACCGCGCTGCAGCGGCCGCCGGCGTCCTGGGTGCGCGGCACCAACCGCTACCTCGACCGCGACATCGCGGTCCAGTGGTGCCAGCCGGTGGCAGCGGGCTTTCACGCCCGCAACAGCGCGCGTGGCCGGCGCTACCGCTTCGTCGTGCTGGAGTCGCCGGTGCGCCCGGCGATCGAGCGCGGCGTCTGCGGCTGGGTCTTCAGGCCGCTGGACGGCGCGGCGATGCAGGCGGCGGCAGCGCACCTGATCGGCAGCCACGACTTCAGCTCGTTCCGCGCCGCCGGCTGCCAGTCGCCGACGCCGGTGAAGACGGTGAACGCGCTGAGCATCGAGCGCCGCGGCGCCTACTGGCGCTTCGACTTCGACGCCAAGGCATTCCTGCACCACATGGTGCGCAACATCATGGGCAGCTTGCTGGTGGTGGGCAGCGGGCGCCAGCCGCCGGACTGGATGGCGCAGGTGCTGGCGGCGCGCTCACGCGACGCCGCGGCGCCGACTTTCCCGCCCGACGGCCTGTACTTCGTCGGCCCGTACTACGATGCCGACCATGCAATCCCCCAGCACACGCCGGCGATGGACTGGCTGCTCTGAATGGCCGGGCCGATGAACGGGCTGCGCAATGCCGGATCGAGACGGGCCGCCGCGCCGGGCCGCCCCAAGCCAGGCCCGACCCTCCCGGAGGGTCGCTCGTCGTACACGGCGAGCGGAGTGCGCCGATGACCCGCACCCGCATCAAGATCTGCGGCCTGACGCGCGAGGCCGATGTCGACGACGCCATCGACGCCGGCGCTGACGCGCTGGGCTTCGTGCTCTACGCCAAGAGCGCGCGCCATGTGTCGCTGGCGCGCGCGGCCGAACTGGCGCGCCGCCTGCCGCCCTTCGTGACGCCGGTGCTGCTGTTCGTCAATGCTTCGCCGCAGGACTTGCGCGCTGCTGCGGGTGCGCTGCCGCAGGCGCTGCTGCAGTTTCATGGCGACGAGACTCCAGCCCAGTGCGAGGCCGCGGCGCGGCCTTACCTGCGCGCCGCACGGATGGCGCCGGGGCTCGATTTGCTAGACTTCGTGCAGCGCTACGCCAGCGCACAGGCCCTGCTGCTCGACGCCGATGTCGAGACTTACGGCGGGAGTGGAAAGGTCTTCGATTGGTCACTGATTCCTCCAAGCGTGCCCCTTCCGGTCGTTTTGTCTGGTGGGTTGAATCCTGCCAACGTGACCGATGGGGTGCTTCGCGTACGGCCCTGGGCCGTTGACGTGAGCTCCGGCGTGGAGATCAGCAAGGGCCTCAAGAGCGGCCCGCTGATGCGCCGGTTCTGCAAGGCGGTGCGCGACGCCGATGAGCGCCGCGCCGCCAGTTGAATCCGAAAGCCAAGATGCTGAACTACGACCAACCCGATGCCCGCGGGCACTTCGGGCCTTACGGCGGCAGCTTTGTCGCCGAGACATTGACCCACGCCCTGCACGAGTTGCAGGCCTGCTACGACGAAGTCCGCAAGGACCCGGCCTTCCAGGCCGAGTTCCAGTACGAACTGGCGCATTTCGTCGGCCGGCCGAGCCCGATCTACCACGCCGCCCGCACCAGCCGCGAGATCGGCGGGGCGCAGATCTACCTCAAGCGCGAAGACCTCAACCACACCGGCACGCACAAGGTCAACCACACCATCGGCCAGGCGCTGCTGGCGCGGCGCAT
>JAUYAJ010000520.1 GCA_030693565.1 Rubrivivax sp. | reverse complement strand
CGATGTTGGCGTCGGCCACCGAGCGCAGCACGCCTTCCTGCAGGCAGCGCACGGCTTCGTTGGCTTGGGCGAACAGCAGGCGGTCGATCAGCTCGGGCTGTTCGGGCTGCTCGGCGGCCGCCGGGTACATCGCTTTCAGCTCGGGCCAGAGCACTTTGCCGTCGTCGCCCCAGTCGTAAAAGCCTTTGCCGGCCTTCTTGCCGACGCGGCCGATCTCGCACAGCTGGCGCACCACGGCCATGCCCGGGTGTTCGCTGTAGGCCTTGCCTTCGGCCGCCAGATCCTTCTTCGTCTGCTCGGCGACATGCAGGCCGAGCGACAAGGAGACCTCGTCCTGCAGCGCCAGCGGCGGCATCGGCATGCCAGCTTGCAGGCCGGCCACTTCGATGCTGCGCGGGTGCACACCTTCCTTGAGCATCGTGATGCCTTCCATCACGTAGGTGGCGAAGACGCGGCTGGTGTAGAAGCCGCGGCTGTCGTTGACGACGATCGGCGTCTTGCCGATCTGCAGCACGAAGTCGAAGCCGCGCGCCAGCGTGGCGTCCGAGGTCTGGGCGCCGACGATGATCTCCACCAGCGGCATCTTGTCGACCGGGCTGAAGAAGTGCAGTCCGATGAAGTTCTGCGGCCGCGCGCTGGCCTGGGCCAGGCCGCTGATCGGCAGCGTCGAGGTGTTGGACGCCAGCACCGCGTCGGCGCCGAGCAAGGCTTCGACACGCTGGGTCACCTCGGCCTTGATCGCGCGGTCCTCGAACACCGCCTCGATCACCAGGTCGCATTCGGCGAGTGTGGCGAATTCAGTCGTCGGGTGGATGCGCGCCAGCAGCGCGTCGCGCTTGTCCGCGGTCGAGCGCCCTTTCTTCACCGCCTTGTCGAGCAGGTTCTGTGAATAGGCCTTGCCGCGCTCGGCCGACTCGGCCGAGGTGTCGATCAGCACGACCTCGATGCCGGCCTTGGCCGCCACATAGGCGATGCCGGCGCCCATCATGCCGGCGCCCAGGATGCCCAGGCGGTTGACCTTGGACGGTGCCACGCCCGCCGGCCTCGACGCGCCCTTCTTGATCGCGTTCAACTGGTACCACAGGGTGGCGATCATGTTGCGCGACACCTGCGAGGTCGCGCAGGCAGCGAAGTAGCGGCTCTCGACCTGGCAGGCGTTGTCGAAGTCGAGCAAGCCGCCTTCGAACACCGCGCTCATGATGTGGGTCACCGCCGGGTAGTTGCCCCAGCTCTTGGCCGCCGCCATCGACGGCGCCACCGAGAACATCTGCGCCACCGCCGGCGCGCGCGAGTCGCCGCCGGGGATGCGGAACTTGGGCAAGTCCCAGGGCTGTCTGGCTTTCGGGTTTGCCAGGCACCAGGCACGCGCCTTGGCAATGGCGTCGTCGCGGTCGCTGGCCAGTTCGCTGATCAGGCCCATCGCCAGCGCCTTGGCCGGCGTCAGGTCCGCCCCTTCGGCCATGATCTGCAGCGCGCTTTGCATGCCCACCAGGCGCGGCAGCCGCACCGTGCCGCCACCGCCGGGCAACAGGCCGAGCTTGACCTCGGGCTGGCCGATCTTCAGCTTGGGGTCGTCGACGACGACGCGCGCATGGCAGGCCAGCGCGATCTCCAGCCCGCCGCCGAGCGCGTGGCCGTTGATCGCCGCCACCACCGGCTTGCCGCAGGTCTCCATCCGCCGCAGCACAGCCTTGACCTGCTCCGAGGCGTCGAAGACCTGGGCCGCAGTCTCGAAGGCCGAGATGCGGTCGAGGTCGCCGCCGGCGCAGAAGTCGGCCTTGCCCGACGTCAGCACCAGTCCTTTGATCGCCGGGTCGGTGGCAACAACCTCGACGATGTCGCGCAGCGCGCCCATCAAGTCGTCGTTGACGACGTTCATCGGCCGGCCCGGCAAGTCCATCGTGGCCACGGCGATGCCGTCGGTGTCGGTGTGCAGTGAAATCGCGGCCATGGCTCAGACCCTCTCGATGATGGTGGCGATGCCCATGCCGCCGCCCACGCACAGCGTGGCGCAGCCGGTGGCCAGGTCGCGGCGCTCGAGCTCGTCGAGCAAGGTGCCCAGGATCATGCAGCCGGTGGCGCCCAGCGGGTGGCCCATGGCAATGGCGCCGCCGTTGACGTTGACGCGGTCGAGCTCGACGCCGAGGTCGCGCGCCGTCTTCATGGGCACCACGGCAAAGGCTTCGTTGATTTCCCACAGGTCGATGTCGGCCGCCGTCATGCCGGCCTTGGCCAGCGCTTTGCGGCAGGCCGGCGTCGGGCCGGTGAGCATGATGGTGGGCTCGGAGCCGACGACGGCGGCGGCGCGGATGCGCGCGCGCGGCGTCAAGCCGGCTTTTGCGCCGCCTGCGCGGCTGCCCACCAGCATCAGCGCCGCGCCGTCGACGATGCCCGACGAGTTGCCGGCATGGTGCATGTGCTCGATGCGCTCGACCGTCGTGTACTTGCGCAGCGCGGTGGCATCGAAGCCCATCGCGCCCATCATCGCGAACGAGGGCTCGAGCTTGGCCATCGCTTCCAGCGTCGCGCCTTCGCGGATCATCTGGTCCTGCGCCAGCAGCGGCAGGCCGGCGATGTCGAGCACCGGCACGATCGAGCGGCTGAAGTGGCCGGCGCTGCGCGCGGCGGCGGCGCGCTGGTGCGAGCGCAGGGCGAAGGCGTCGACATCGGCGCGGTGCCAGCCTTCGAGCGTGCCGATCAGGTCGGCGCCGACGCCTTGCGGCACGAAGCCGAGTTTCTGGTTGACACGCGGGTCCATGAACCAGGCGCCGCCGTCGCTGCCCATGGGCCAGCGGCTCATGCTCTCGACGCCGCCGCCAACCACCAGGTCCTCGTAGCCGCTGGCGACCTTGGCCGCGGCCAGGTTCACCGACTCCAGGCCGCTGGCGCAAAAGCGGCTTTGTGTCACCCCGGCCACGCTCATCGCCCATTCGGCGTCGAGCACTGCGGTGCGGGCGATGTCGGCGCCCTGCTCGCCCACCGGCGTGACGCAGCCGAGCACGACGTCGTCGACCAAAGCCGTGTTGAGGTGGCTGCGCTGCTGCAGCGCCTGCAGCAGCGTGCGCAGCAGCCAGACCGGTGAGGCCTGGTGCAGCGCGCCGTCTTTCTTGCCTTTGCCACGCGGCGTGCGCACATGGTCAAAGATGAATGCGTCGCTCATGTCGACTCCTTCGCTGGCAGGGTGCGCATCGGGTGCACGCCGTTGGCATGGCCCATGAACGGGGGGTGGATGTTGTAGCCCAGCAGCTGCTGCACGCGGGGCGGATAACCGGCGACGACCGCCGGCGGCACCGACAGCAGCATGGACTCCATCTGCCGCGCCCAGGCCACGCAATACTGCGGCGTGATCACCAGCCGCGGCGCCGCGCTGCGGTTGGCGCCGCCGCGGTGCCACAGCGTGCCCATCGCCAGCATCAGCGAGCCTGCCGGCATCACCGCCTGCTGCAGGTCCGGGTGGTGTTCGTGCGCCAGCGCAGGGCCGGGCTTGAAGCTTTGCTCGACGGCGGCGCCCAGCGGCGGCGTGTCGTCCCAGCGGTGGCTGCCGGGGATGATCTCGGTCGGGCCGTTGTCGGCGGTGAAAGCGTCGATGGCCCAGAAGCAGCTGACGCCGTAAGCCGGCCGCGGCCGCGGCACCTGGTAGAAGCTGTCGTCGAAGTGCAGCGGCTGTTCGGTCTCTCCGGGGTGGGTGTTGATCGCCAGGCAGGCCGAGAGCATGAAGTTCGGCCCCAGCACCGCCTCGCACACGGCCAGCACCAGCGGGTGGGCGGCGAGCTCGGCGAACACCGGGCTCTTGGCCAGCAGCGCGTAGACACGTTCGCTCTGGAAACCCTCGAAGTCGTTGCGACCAGGCAGCCGGCCCTGCAGCCAGGGCGCCAGCGCGGTGTGGATGGCCTGCAACTGCGCCGGCGGCAGCAGCGCCGGCAGGATCACATAGCCGTCGCTGTGCAGCCGCTCCAGCAACTGGGGCAGCGGCGTGGCGGGGGCGGTGTGTTCGAGCATCGGGAGCGGCTTCACATGTAGCGCGACGCGAGCTCTTTCATGATCTCGCTGGTGCCGCCATAGATGCGCTGCACGCGGGCGTCGACATAAAGCTCGGCGATCGGGTATTCCATCATGTAGCCGTAGCCACCGAACAGCTGCAGGCATTCGTCCATCACCTGGCCCTGCTGTTCGCTGATCCAGGACTTGGCCAGCGCGGCGCGGGCGGCGTCGAGCTCGCCGCGCAGGTGCGCCACCATGCAGGCGTCGACGAAAGCGCGCGCGGCCAGCACCACGGCCTGCACCTCGGCGAGCTTGAAGCGGGTGTTCTGGAATTCCCAGATCGGCTTGCCGAAGGCCTTGCGCTGCTTGGTGTAGCGCAGCGTCTCGTCGAGCGCACGCTCCATCGCGCCCATGCCTTGCACGGCGATGATCAGCCGCTCCTGCGGCAGCTGCTCCATGAGCTGGAAGAAGCCCTGCCCTTCCTGGGCGCCGATCAGGTTGTGCACCGGCACGCGCACGTCGTCGAAGAACAGCTCCGAGGTGTCCTGCGCCTTCAGCCCCACCTTGTCGAGCTGGCGGCCACGGCGAAAGCCTGGCGCGGCGTCGGTCTCCACCATCAGCAGCGAGATGCCTTTGGCGCCGGCTTCGGCGCCGGTCTTGCAGACGACGATGACGAGGTTGGCGTTCTGGCCGTTGGTGATGAAGGTCTTGGCGCCGTTCAGCACATAGTGGTCGCCGTCGCGCCGCGCCGTCGTGCGCACGCTTTGCAGGTCGCTGCCGGTGCCGGGCTCGGTCATCGCGATCGCGCTGATGAACTCGCCGCTGCACATCTTGGGCAGCCAGCGCTGCTTTTGCGCTTCGCTGCCGTAGTGCAGCAGGTAGGGCGCGACGATGGCCGAGTGCAGCCCGCCGCCCCAGCCGGAGACATTGGCGCGCGCCTGCTCGAGCAGGATCACCGCTTCATGGCCGAAGTCACCGCCGCCGCCGCCATAGGCTTCGGGCGTGGACACGCACAGCAAGCCCTGCGCGCCGGCGTCGCGCCAGACCTCGGGGCCCATGCGGCCGGCCTCGCGGAACTCGGCCGCGCGTGGCAGCCAGCGGTCCGCGATGTAGCGCGCCACCGAGTCCTGCAGCATCCGGTGCTCGTCGCTCATCCAGGCCGAGGGGAAGTTGGGCAGGCTCATCGCGCCTCCAGTTGTTTGCGCACCGCGCCGTTGATCAGCCGCAGCTCGGCCAGCGAGGCGTCGATGTGGGCGCGCTTGAGTTCCAGCGCCCGAATCGCGGCGTCGGTGCGATCGAGCACGAAGCGCATCTGCTGCACCCGGCCTTCACCATGGGCGCCGTAGAGCTCGAGGTAATGTTTGATCTCGTCGAGCGACGCGCCGATGGCCTTGGAGCGCAAGATCAGGCTCAGCCGCGCGCGGTCGCGCCGGGTGTAGACGCGGGCGCCGTTGACGCGCCGCGGCGCCAGCAGCCCCTTGTCTTCGTAGAAGCGGATCGTGCGCAGCGTGATGCCGAACTCCTGGCACAGCTCGGTGATGCCGAACAGCTCGCCGGCGTCGTCGCTGCGGTGGGCGTCGACATGCTGCTGCGCCGAGTCGCGCACCACACGCGGCGGCACCACACGCGGCAGCAAGTCAGTGGCCAAGGTCCCGCCTACAGCACACGCTGCAGCTTCAAGGCCACGCTCATGTCGCCCGAGACCTTGAACTTGCCGGTCATGAAGCCGGTGGTGGGCTCGAGATCGCCGCTGACCAGGGCGACCAGGTTCTCGTGCGAGATCGCCACCGTGCAGTCGGTGTCGCGGTTCACGTTGTCGACCGTGTTCGGCGTCGACCTGCCGTCGATGACGATGACGCCCTCGCCGCCGCAGTCGAACTTCAGCGTCGCATTGAGCCCGCTGGAGGCCCCGACCTTGTTGCGGAAGGCTTCGGTGATCGACGGCATGTCCATGGTGCGGTTCCGGTTGGGTGATGAAGATGGCGCCCATCGTAGCGGCGTGGGCTGCGGTGCGGACTCTCGTAATCACCTAGAGGTCACTGGGTTGACGTTAACGTCACCCTGGCGTCCAATGGCCCGAACCCCACCCACCGCCAGCCATGAGCGAACCATCCTCCCGCTACCGCAGTGTCTTCGCCCCCGGGCTGTTCGACGGCCAGGTTCATTGGGTCACCGGCGGCGGCAGCGGCATCGGCCGCTGCGTGGCCCACGAACTGGCAGCGTTGGGCGCGCGTGTCGTCATCAGCGGGCGCACGCAGGACAAGCTCGACCGCGTCGCTGCCGAGATTGTTGAAGACGGCGGCCGCTGCGAGACCATTGCCTTCGACATCCGCGACGAAGCCGCGGTCAAGGCCGGCGTGGCCGACATCGTGGCGCGCTGCGGCCCGGTCGCCGCTCTGGTGAACAACGCCGGCGGCGAGTTCCCGGCGCCGCTGTCGGCGATCAGCCAGCGCGGCTTCGACGCCGTCGTCGCCAACAACCTGGGCGGCGGATTCCTGATGATGCGCGAGCTGTTCAACCAGGCGATGCAAGCCCATGGTGGCGCCATCGTCAACATGACGGCCGACTTCCGCAACGGCATGCCGGGCATGGGGCATTCGGGCGCCGCGCGTGCCGGCATGGCCAACCTGACGATGACGGCGGCCTTCGAGTGGGCCCATGCCGGCGTGCGCGTCAACGCGGTGGCGCCAGGCTGGATTGCCTCCAGCGGCATGGACACTTATGGCGGCGCGATGAAGGCGTTGATTCCGCGCCTGAAGCAGCATGTGCCGATGCGCCGGCTGGGCCTCGAAGCCGAGGTCAGCGCCGCCATCGTCTTCCTGCTTTCGCCGGGCGCGGCCTTCATCACCGGGGTGACGCTGGCGATCGACGGCGGCGCGCCGCTGGGCAGCGCGGTGTTTCCGCTCGGCCCGGAGGCGAAGGCGACGCCCTTCGACGGCTTCCACCGCGCCGTCACCCCCGACGTGCTGAAGTGATGGCGACGCTCGACTCCCGCCTCGACCCGCGCAGCGCCGCCTTCGCGGCCAACGCCAGCCGCATGGCCGAGCGCCTGGCCGAGGTGCGCTCGCTCGAAGCCCGGGTGGTGGCCGAATCGGCCTCCAAGCGCGAGCGCTTCGAGCAGCGCGGCCAGCTGCTGCCGCGCGAACGTGTGGCTCGGCTGCTCGACCGCGGCAGCGACTTCCTCGAACTGAGCCCGCTGGCCGGCCTGGCCATGCACGACGACGACGGCAAGAAGAGCGTGATGGGCGGTGGCTCCATCGTCGGCATCGGTGTCGTCGCCGGCAAGCGTGTGCTGATCTCGGCCAGCGACAGCGCGATCAAGGGCGGCACGGTGGCGCCGATGGGGCTGAAGAAGGCGCTGCGTGCGAAGGAACTGGCGCGTGAGAACAAGCTGCCGCTGATCGCCCTCGTCGAGAGCGGCGGCGCCAACCTGATGTACCAGGCCGAGATCTTCGTCGACGGCGGCCGCGCCTTTGCCAACCAGGCCCGCTTGTCGGCCGCCGGCATCCCGCAGATCGCCGTCGTCCACGGCTCGTCCACTGCCGGCGGCGCCTACCTGCCGGGGTTGAGCGACTACGTGGTGCTGGTGCGCGGCCGCTCCAGCATCTTCCTGGCCGGGCCGCCGCTGGTGAAAGCGGCGATCGGCGAAGACGCCACCGACGAGGAACTCGGCGGCGCCCAGACCCATGCCGAGATCACCGGCCTGGGCGAATACCTGTGCGAGAACGACGCCCATGCGATTGCGCTGACGCGTGAACTGGTCGACCAGCTCAACTGGGACCGGGTGCCACCGGCCACCGACGCGCCGCCGCCGCGCTTCGCCGCCGAAGAACTGATGGGCGTGGTGCCGGCCGACGACCGCGAGCCCTATGACGTGCGCGAAGTCGTCGCGCGCCTGGTCGACGGCTCGGACTTCCTCGAGTTCAAGGCGCCCTACGCCACCGACACCGTCTGCGGCCATGCCAAGCTGCACGGCCAGCGCATCGGCATCATCGGCAACAACGGGCCGATCCAGCCCAAGGGTTCGACCAAGGCGGCGCAGTTCATCCAGCTGTGCGACCAGTCGGGCACGCCGCTGCTGTTTCTGCAGAACACCACCGGCTACATGGTCGGGCGTGAAGCCGAACAAGCCGGCGCCATCAAACATGGCAGCAAGATGATCCAGGCGGTGGCCAACGCGCGTGTGCCCAAGTTCACCGTCGTGCTCGGCGGCAGTTTCGGCGCCGGCAACTACGGCATGTGCGGGCGCGGCTTCGACCCGCGCTTCATCTTCAGCTGGCCGAGCGCGCGCACCGCCGTCATGGGCGGCGCCCAGGCCGCCAAGGTGATGGACATCGTCAACCGCGCCAAGCTCGAACGTGCCGGTCAGCCGGCGAACGACGAGGCCTTGCAGGCCATGAGCGACCTGCTGCGCCAGCGCCTGGACGCCGAGTCCACCGCCCTCTTCGGCAGCGCCCGGCTCTGGGACGACGGCATCATCGACCCGCGCGACACCCGGCGCATCCTCGGCCTGTGCCTGGCGATCGCCCGCGAGGCCGACCAGCGTAGCCTGCGCCCCAACACTTTCGGCATTGCACGTTTTTAAGGACACGCCATGCAGTTCACACCCGAACACCGCCAGATCGACGACACCGTCACCCGTTTCGTCGAGAAAGAGATCAACCCCTTCGTCGCCGAATGGGAGGCCGCCGGCCAGTTCCCGGCCCACGAGGTCTTCAAGAAGCTCGGCAACCTCGGCTTGCTGGGGCTGAAGTACCCGGAGGAATTCGGCGGCAGCGGGCTCGACTTCAGCTATTCGATGGTGATGGCCGAGGCGCTGGGCGCCTGCAACTGCGGCGGCGTGCCGATGGCCATCGGCGTGCAGACCGACATGGCGACACCGGCGCTGGCGCGTTTCGGCAGCGACGAGTTGCGGCGCGAGTTCCTGGCGCCGACCATCGCCGGCGACTATGTCTCGTGCATCGGCGTCAGCGAACCCGGCGGCGGCTCCGACGTCGCCGCGCTCAAGACCAGCGCGCGCACCGACGGCGGCGACTACGTCATCAACGGCAGCAAGATGTGGATCACCAGCGGCCTGCAGGCCGACTGGTGCTGCCTGCTGGCCAACACCAGCGACGGCCCGGCGCACAAGAACAAGAGCCTGATCGTGGTGCCGATGGACTTGCCCGGCATCAGCAAGCAAAAGATCGACAAGATCGGCATGCACAGCTCGGACACCGCGCTGCTGTTCTTCGACAACGTGCGCGTGCCCAGGCGTCACCTGATCGGCCAGGAAGGCATGGGCTTCACCTTCCAGATGCTGCAGTTCCAGGAAGAGCGGCTCTACGCCGCCGCCGGCGCGCTGCGCAGCCTGGACCGGCTGATCGACCAGACCATCGACTACACGCGCCAGCGCAAAGCCTTCGGCAAGAGCGTGCTCGACAACCAGGTCGTGCACTTCCGCCTTGCCGAACTGCGCACCGAGGTCGAAGCGCTGCGCGCGCTGACCTACCGCGCCGTCGAGCTCTACGTCAGCGGCAAGGACGTCACCAAGCTGGCGTCGATGGCCAAGCTCAAATGCGGCCGCTTGTCGCGCGAGGTGTCCGACAGCTGCTTGCAGTACTGGGGCGGCATGGGTTTCACCGCCGACAACCCGATCTCGCAGGCCTTTCGCGACAGCCGCTTGATCTCCATCGGCGGTGGTGCCGACGAGGTGATGCTGAGCATCATCTGCAAGCTCGAAGGCACGCTGCCGGGCAAAGCGCAATGAGCGCCGGCGGTTTCGAAACCCTGCTCGCCCAGCGCGACGGCAGCGTACTGCATCTGACGCTGAACCGGCCCGAACTGCGCAACGCGATGTCGCAGCTGATGGTGCGCGAATTGCGGGCCGCGCTTGCCGCGGCCGAAGCCGACAGCGCCACCCGCGTCATCGTGCTGCGCGGCGCCGGCGGGCACTTCTGCGCCGGTGCCGACTTGAAGGACATGGCGGCGGCGCGCGCCGCCCTGGCGACGAACCCGGATGCCCTGGTCGATGTCAGCGCGGCTTTCGGCGAACTCTGCGTCGCGTTCGCCAATACGGGACTGGCGGTGGTGGCGGTGCTCGAAGGCACGGTGATGGGCGGCGGCCTCGGGCTGGCCTGCGTCGCCGATGTCGCGATCGCCGGCACCGGGGTCATGTTTCGCCTGCCCGAGACCTCGCTGGGCATCGTGCCGGCGCAGATCGCGCCCTACCTGGTCGAACGGCTGGGTTACGCCGAAGCCAAGCGCCTGGCCGTCACCGGGGCGCGGATCGACGCCAACGCCGCGCTCGCGCTGCGGCTGGTGCATGAAGTCCATGCCGCCGGCGCGCTCGACCAGGCGCTGGCCCGCCTGCTGGGCGAGATCCTGCAATGCGCGCCCGCTGCGGTGGCCGACACCAAGGCCTTGATCGCCCGCGCGCGCTTCGCCTCGCCGGCCTCGATGGTTCACGAAGCGGCGCAAGTGTTCTCGCGCGCCGCCCTTGGCGCCGAAGGCCTTGAAGGCACAGCGGCCTTCCTGGCCAAGCGCAAGGCGAAGTGGGCACCGCATTGAGCGAGCCACGGCACTGACATGTTCCACAAGATCCTGATCGCCAATCGCGGCGAGATTGCCTGCCGCATCATCCGCAGC
>JAUYAJ010000511.1 GCA_030693565.1 Rubrivivax sp. | reverse complement strand
GACGATGATCTCGGCCTGGCCGTCGGGCACGCCCTTGACCTTGTAGCCCCACTTGCGCACCGCCTTCAGCGCCGTCTCCACCGCTTCGGCACCGGTGTTCATCGGCAACGCCCGGTCCATGCCGGTCAGCGTGCACAGGCGCTGCAGGAAGGGGCCGAGGCGGTCGCTGTGGAAAGCCCGCGACGCCACCGCCAGGCGCTGCGCCTGATCGGTCAGTGCGGCCAGCAGCACGGGGTGTCCATGGCCGAAGCTCACCGCCGAGTAGGCGCTCATCATGTCCAGATAGCGCCGGCCCTGGCGGTCCCAGAGGTAGACGCCCTCGCCGCGCGTCAGCACCACTGGCAGCGGCTGGTAATTGCTGGCGCCATAGCGCTGCTCCAGCAGGCGAGCGTCGTCGGCAATGGCGGGGTCGGGCAGGCGGGCGTTCATGCAACTCTCCAGGATCAAGGCCTCAGTCTGCGCGCCCGCTGGCGAAATGTGCTTTCCAAAACCTGCATGCTTCGCCACACTGACGCAACAATTGGCCACAGAACATGAAAATCAGCAGCGACACCGTCGAACTGGATGCCATCGACCGCAAGATTCTCGATGCCTTGCAAGCCGATGGCCGGCTTTCCAATGTCGAACTGGCGGCGCGCATCCACTTGTCGGCACCGCAATGCCTGCGCCGCGTGCGCGCGCTCGAAGAAGCCGGCGTCATCCTCGGCTACCGCGCCCGCGTGCCGCCGGCAGCGCTGGGGCTGGGCGTCACCGCCTTCGTCAGCCTGAACATCCACGGCGGCGCCTTCGACCGCGTGCGCGACATCGAAGCCCACATCCGCGGTTTTCCGCAGATCCTGGAATGCCACACCGTCAGCGGCGACCACGACTACCTGCTCAAAGTGGTGGCGCGCGACCTCAAGTCGCTGTCGCAATTCCTCACCGACCGCTTGATGCAGATTCCCGGCGTCGACGACGTGCGCTCGATGATCTGCCTGGAAGAGGTCAAACCGCAGTCGCCGCTGCCCACGGATTGATCAGCCGCGCGGGTGGTGGGCCGCGTGCAGCTGGCGCAGCCGCTCGCGCGCCACATGGGTGTAGATCGTCGTCGTGCCGATGTCGGCGTGGCCGAGCAGCAACTGCACCACACGCAAGTCGGCGCCATGGTTGAGCAAGTGGGTGGCAAAAGCGTGGCGCAGCGTGTGCGGCGACAGCGGCGTCGTGATGCCGGCCACGCGCGCGTGACGCTTGACCAGGATCCAGAACATCTGCCGCGTCATCGGCCCGCCGCGCGCGGTGACGAACAAGGCTGAACTGACCTGGCCTTTGAGAATCTCCGCCCGCGCTTGCGCCAGGTAGCGCTGCAGCCAGCCATGGGCCTCGGCGCCGAAGGGCACCAGGCGCTCTTTCGAGCCCTTGCCCATGACGCGCAGCACGCCTTCGTCCAGGCTCAGGTGCACGGTCTTGAGCGACACCAGCTCGCTGACGCGCAGGCCGCTGGCATACATCAGCTCGACCATCGTGCGGTCGCGCAGGCCCAGCGGCAGCGCGGTGTCGGGCGCCGCCAGCAAGGCCTCGACCTGGGCTTCGCTGAGCGTCTTGGGCACCCGCAGCGGCTGCTTGGCCGCCAGCAGCCGCAGCGTCGGGTCGACCTCGACGAGGCGCTCGCGCAGCGCCCAGCGGAAATAGCGCTTGAACACCGTCAGTCGGCGGTTCGCGGTGGTGGCCCGGCTGCCGGCGTGGCGGGCGCTGATGTAGCCCAGCAAGTCGACTTCGGTCGACGCGTCCAGCGCGCGGGCGGCGCTGCCGGCCAGCCAGTGCGCGTAAAGCTGCAGGTCGCGGCGGTAGGCCGCCAGCGTCAGCGGCGCCAGCCCGTCCTCGATCCACAAGGCATCGATGAAACGGTCTGTCGAAGCCTGACTGGCGGCAAAAGCATCCATCCAATGACGAGGCCACCCGCAGGTGGCCTTTGTTCAGTTGTGTTGGCCGAAGACTCAGTCGAGCTTGAGCTTCTGGGTCGCCACGACCTTCTTGTAGACCTCGAGCTCGGCCTTGATCTGGGCCGCGAACTCGGCCGGCGAGTTGCCGACGATCAGCGAGCCGGTGTCTTCGATGCGCTTGCGCACGACCGGGTCGGCCAGCGCGGTCATCGCCGCGGCGTGGATCTTGTCGACCACGTCCTTGGGCGTGCCCTTGGGCGCCAGCAAGCCGTAGTAGGCCATGCGGTTCACCGCTTCGAGGCCGACTTCCTTGAAGGTCGGCACGTTGGGCAGCACCGCCAGGCGCTGCGGTGCAGCGACGACGATGGGCACCAGCCGGTTGTCCTTGACGAAGGGCAGCGCCGACGGGATGTTGTCGAAGATGATCGGCACCTGACCGGCCACCGTGTCGTTCAGCGCCGGGCCGGCACCGCGATACGGGATGTGGGTCATGAAGGTGCCCGACAAGCTCTTGAACAGCTCGGTCTGCAGGTGACCAATGCCGCCGGTGCCCGAGCTGGCGTAACTGAACTTGCCCGGGTTCTTCTTCAGCTGATCGATGAAGGTCTTGTAGTCCTTGGCGGCGAAGCTCGGGTGGACGGCGATCAGGTTCGGCGTCGCGGCGATGTTGATGATGGCGACGAAGTCGGTCGTCGGGTCATAGGGGATCTTGGGGTTGATCGCCGGGTTGGCAGCGGTGGTCGACACCGTGGCCATGCTCAGCGTGTAGCCGTCGGCAGGCGACTTGATGACTTCCATGGCGCCGATCACGCCACCGGCGCCGGCCTTGTTCTCGACGATCACCTGCTGCCCCAGCGCAGCGCCCATGCGCTCGGAAATGACGCGGGCGATGATGTCAGTGGTGCCGCCAGGGGCGAAGGGCACGACCAGCCGCACCGGCTTGTTCGGAAAGCCTTGGGCCAGCGCCAGCGAGGGCGCGGCGACGAGCGCGACGGCGCTCAGCAGTGCCTTGAGGGAGATTCTCTTCATGCGTGTCAACTCCGGGGAATGAGATACAACAAGGGCCTATTGTCGGCCATCTACGACACCCGGCCACCGAGCAACCCGGCCTTGAGGTCGACATCGACCGGTTTGTCGCCGAGAAAGACGCGCAGCAGCGCAGCGTAGAGGTCGTCGCCAGCGATGGGCGCGCCCTGCACCTTGCCGTTCAGCGTGAACAGCAGGCCGCGCCCGGGCAGCAGGTCGAGATCGACGACGTCGCCTTTGCGAACCTTGCCCACCGCCGCGACCAGGTGCTCGAACTGCAGCATGCGTTCGCGCAGCGCCGGCAACTCGGCCGCCGCGGTGTTGCGCGTCACGCCTTTGTCGAAGGCCTTGCTGAACTCGGCCGCCGGCACGTCTTGCAGCATGCGCAGTTGCAGCCGCTTGGGCCCGGCCATCGCCAGCGCCTGGGCCGGCGTGGCCGCGGTGCGCGTCAGGTACAGCGCCGCCGTATAGCCTTTGAGCCAGGCAACGGCGCGCAAGCCGACGCCGTTGAGCCGCAGTTCGCTGTCGGCGACACGAACGCCGGCGTCGAAGGTCTGGCCTTCGATGCGCAACTGGGCCGACGCCGGCAGCGCCACGAGCAGGCACAGCGCGAGCAGGATGTTGGGTCGGTTCATGGAGGGCGGCAGACGCAGTGAGGACGACCCCATTACAACGCGGCAGCGGCGCCGGCGGCCGACACGCGGCGCTGGCACACTCGGCCGATGCCTGACGCCTTGCTGCTGCTGCCCGACTTCGTGCTCATCGTCGCCGGCTTCCTGATCTGCCGTTACACGCCCTTGAACCGCCCGGTCTGGGACGGCGCCGAGCGCCTGGTCTATTACCTGCTGTTCCCGGCGCTGCTGTTCGGCTCCATCCTGCGCAACCCGCTGCAGCCCGCCAGCGTGCTGCCGCTGGCGGCCAGCGGCGTCGCCGTCGTCCTGGCCGGCATCTTGCTGGCCCATTTGCTCGGCCGCTGGCCCGGCGTCGACGCCCGCATCCATGCCTCGGGCTCGCAGACGGCGTTTCGTTTCAACACCTATGTCGCCCTGGCGCTGGCCGAGCGCATCGGCGGCACCCAGGGTGTGGCCTGGACCGCCTTGCTGGCGGCGCTGTGCGTGCCGCTGTGCAACGTTGCCGCGGTCTGGCCGCTGGCTCGCCAGGGCGGCCACGGCGTCTGGCGCGAACTGGTCCGCAACCCCTTGATCCTGGCCACCAGCGCCGGCCTGGCCTGCAACCTGATCGGCATCACCTTGCCCGATCTGGCCACCAAGACCTTGACGCGGCTGGGCAACGCCGCGCTGCCGATCGGGTTGATGGCGGTCGGCGCCGGCCTGCGGCTGGGTGCCCTGCGCGAAGCGCCCTGGCTGGCAACGGCCCTGCTGGCGATTCGCCATGCCGCGCTGCCGGCGCTGGCCATCGGCCTGGTCATCGGGCTGGCGCTGCCGCCGGCGCAGCAAGCCATCGTGGTCGCCTTCGCTGCCTTGCCCACCGCGCCCAGCGCCTATGTGCTGACGGTGCGCATGGGCGGCAACGGCAGCTATGTCGCCGGCTTGGTGACGGTATCGACCCTGATCGCGATGGCGGCGCTGCCGCTGGCGCTGGCGCTGCTGGGCTGGCTCTCGCGGTGAGCGCGCTGGGCCAGCGCCCAGTC